>NZ_JAESIH010000052.1 GCF_016756745.1 Aminivibrio sp. | reverse complement strand
AGCTTCCCCGGAGAGGAAGGAGCCGGTTCTTGCCGCCTGAACCGGCTCCTTCATCACCGCGCTCCTCAGGATGACAGCGTTTCCACTTCAGGCCTTACCAGACCGCCGCGCAGCCGTCGGTCCGGGACTCGGTGGCGCCGCCCAGGGTTCCCTCGGGCGTCCGCCAGATGATCTCTCCCCTGCCGAAGGAGTTGGACTCCAGCTCGAACTTCATGGAATGCCCCCTCCGGGCGAGGCTCTGGGCGAGAGCCGGGGAGAATCCCGGCTCCACGGAAACGTTCATGCCGCCCATCCACTGCCACCGGGGGGCGTCCAGGGCCTGCTGGGGGTTCATCTCGAAGTCCACGGTGTTCATCACCACCTGGACGTGTCCCTGGGGCTGCATAAAGCCGCCCATGACGCCGAAGGGACCCACGGGAACGCCGTCCTTCGTGAGGAACGCCGGGATGATGGTGTTGTAGGGGCGCTTCCCCGGCTCGAGGACGTTGGGGTGTCCCTTCTGCAGGGAGAAGCAGTGGCCCCGGTTGTTCAGGGCGATGCCCGTCTCCGGTATGACCACGCCCGAGCCGAAGCCCATGTAGTTGCTCTGGATGTAGGAGACCATGTTCCCTTCACCGTCGGCGGCGCAGAGGTAGACGGTGCCTCCGTGCATGGGATTTCCGGCCTTCCGGTCCTCGGCTTCCTCGCCCAGCAGGGCTCTCCGGGCGTCGGCATAGGCGCCGTCAAGAAGCTCCTTCACGGGAACTGCGGCGAAGCGGGTATCCGCCACGTACCGGTGGGCGTCGGCGAACCCCATCTTGATGGCCTCGATCTGCCGGTGCACCGTGAGAGGGTCGTCGTGGGACGAGAACCGGAAGCCCCTGAGGATGGAGAGGGCGAGAAGGGCCACGATGCCCTGCCCGTTGGGGGGGATCTCCCAGACGTCGTATCCCCTGTAGTTCACGCCGATGGGCTCCACCCACTCGGGGCGGAAGGATCCCAGGTCCTCGGCCGAGAAGTACCCGCCGGTCTTTTGGGCGGCGGCCACCATTCTGTCCGCGATCTCGCCCTCGTAGAAGGCCCTGGCGTCCGTGGCCCCGATGAGTTCCAGGGTCCGGGCGTGGGCCTCCGAGGACCAGACTTCTCCGGCCCGGGGGGCCAGGCCGGAGGGGGCGAAGGTGTCGAACCAGGCCTTGAACTCCTCTCCCTTCTCCCGGGCGTACTTCCTGTAGGCGAGTTCCCAGTGGTGGGCCGTGGTGACCGAGACGGCGTGGCCGTTCCGGGCGAGGAACACGGCAGGGGCGAGATTTTCAGCCAGGGAGAGCTTCCCCGCCGTTTTTGTCAGCTCCGCCCATGCGGCGGGGGCGCCGGGAACCGTGGCGGGTGTCCAGCCGTAGGTGGGCAGATGGCCGTCCGACGATGGGTCGGTCCATCCCTTCGCGTCGGCCACGTCCAGAGAAAGGGCCCGGGGGATGGGTCCGCTGGAGTTGAATCCCCGGAGTTTCCCATCCTTCCAGAGGATGGCGAAGGCGTCGCTGCCGATGCCGTTGGCCGTGGGCTCCACCACCGTCAGGGCCGCAGCGGTGGCCACGATGGCGTCCACGGCGTTGCCGCCCTTCTTCAGCACGTCGAGTCCCGCCTGGGCCGCCAGGGGGTGGGATGCGCAGACCATTCCCCGGGAGGCGTACATCATGTTCCTCCTCGAGGGATAGGGGTAATAATGGGGATCGTATTTCACCATGGCTGTGTCCTCCTTCTCACTGTACCTTGTGGCAGGCCACGAAATGGCCGCCGCCCCGGTCCGTCAGGGGAGGCTCCTCCTGCGAACAGATGTCCATCTTCCAGGGACAGCGGGTGTGGAACCTGCACCCGGACGGGGGGGTGATGGGGCTGGGAACCCCTCCGCTGAGGATGAACCGCTCGCGCTTCCGGTTGAGCTTCGGAATGGGCACCGCCGCGAGCAGGGCCTGGGAATAGGGATGGAGCGTGTTGCTGAAGAGTTCCAGCGAGGGCGACGATTCCACGATCTTCCCGAGGTACATGACCGCGATGCGGTTGCTGATGTGCTTCACCACCGACAGGTCGTGGGAGACGAAGAGATAGGTGAGCTTCATGGTCTCCTGGAGTTCCTGCAGCAGGTTCAGTATCTGGGCCTGGATGGACACGTCGAGGGCCGAGACGGGCTCGTCGCAGACGATGAAACCGGGCGACAGGGAGAGCGCCCGGGCGATGCCCACCCTCTGGCGCCTGCCGCCGTCGAGCTCGTGGGGGTACTTGTAGAAGAGGCGGGGGCTCAGGCCGACTTTTTCCATGAGAGCGTCCACCATTTCCTCCCGCTCCCGCTTCGACCCCATGCCGAAGATCTCCAGGGGTTTCCCGATGGTTTCCCCTATGCTTTTTCTCGGGTCAAGGGAGGAGAAGGGGTCCTGGAAGATGATCTGCATCTCCTTCCGCAGGTTATGGAGGGTTTTTTTGTCCGCGGAGGCGATGTCCCGGTCACGGTAGAGAATCCGTCCGGACGTGGCCTCGATAAGCCGGATGAGAAGCCTGCCCGTGGTGGACTTTCCGCAGCCCGATTCGCCCACGAGTCCGAGGGTTTCTCCTTCCTTTATGGCGAAGGACACGCCGTCCACGGCGTGGACATTTCCCGCCGCCACGGGGAAATATTTAACCAGGTTTTCGACCTTGATGAGATCAGGCATGAGCGGCGCCCCCCTTCCCGTAGAGATGGCACATCACCTTGTGCCCGCCTTCGTCCAGCACGCCGGGAACGGAAGTCCGGCAGACGTCCATGCACTGGGGGCACCGGGGATGGAAGGGGCACCCCGACGGCAGGTCCAGGGGATCGGGCATGAGGCCTTCGATGGGCCGTATTTTCGACGTCTCCTCCTCGATGTCCGGGATGCACCGGAACAGGCCGAGGGTGTAGGGGTGCCTGGCATTGCCGAAGATCTGCTCCAGAGAGCCCGCCTCCACAATGCGACCGGCGTACATGACCGCCACGTGATCGCAGACCTCCCCCACCACGC
>NZ_JAESIH010000051.1 GCF_016756745.1 Aminivibrio sp. | reverse complement strand
CAACTTGCATGTGTTAAGCACGCCGCCAGCGTTCGTCCTGAGCCAGGATCAAACTCTCAATTACTTTACTCAAGGCTCGCCCTTTTACCTCTTTCCTTCTCCTATAAATCTGTCAAGGTTCTGTCACATCACTTGGCCATCGCCAGAGTGCCCGGTTATAATACTCGAGCGAGGGGAGTCTGTCAACACTCTCTAAAAGAAACTATGATATTACGTAATGCTTACTTCTAGGTCCATACTGAGAACAAATAATAAAAATGACTTTTATAGTTAACCATAAACCTTACAATAAGAAGCGCACAGGATGTTATATCTGCTTTTATCAAAATAGAACGCCAATTTATTTTTCTTCCTCGTCGAGGTCGAGAATGCCTTCTTCGATATTGAGGGAAGGTTCCTCGTCCTCATTCTCTTCGGCAAGCACAGGCTCACTGGGGGGTAGGCCGAGATCGAATCCTCCGGCAGCGAGTGAAAGCACCTCGTCGACAATTTCCTTGAGAAGCTCGGGGTGTTCCTCAATATACTGGGCCACGGCCTCCTTGCCCTGGGCGAGGGTTTCACCCTTGTATGCAAGCCAGGATCCTTTTCTTTTTATAACGTCGAAGTCTATGGCCATGTCCACTATGGATATGCCCCTGGGGATTCCTTTTCCGTATACGAGAGAGGAGTGCCCTGTCTTGAAGGGGGGGGCCTGCTTGTTTTTCACGACCTTCATCCAAAGTTCGTGTCCAATGGTGTCGTCGCCCTTCGTAATGGATTTGCCCCGTTTGACTTCGATCCGCACGGAACTGTAAAACTTCAGGGCTCTTCCTCCGGTGGTCGTTTCCTGGGGGCCCTGGCTGTAACCCGTGCTGATTTTCGCTCTCAGCTGATTGATAAACACGACGACGCAGTTGCTCCTGGAAATTGCCGACGTTAGTCTTCGGAGGGCATAGGACATGAGCCTGGCCTGAAGCCCGACCTGGCTGTCGCCTATTTTTCCATCGATTTCGGCCTGGGGCGTAAGGGCGGCGACAGAATCCACGACAACGATGTCCACGGCGCTGCTCCTTACAAGGGTGTCAAGAACGTACAACGCCTGTTCACCGCTGTCCGGCTGGGCAATGTACAACGATTGGACATCCACCCCGAGGGTGGATGCGAGCCTCGGGTCCAGGGCGTGCTCGGCATCGATGAAGGCTGCTATGCCTCCGGCCTTTTGTGCCTCCGCGACCGCATGGAGAGCAACCGTTGTTTTGCCCGAGCCTTCCGGTCCGAAGATTTCCACTATTCTTCCCTTGGGGAGTCCGCCTATTCCAAGGGCTACGTCAAGAGGAAGAATTCCGGTGGAAATAACCTCCACCGCCGCTTTAAAGGACTCTCCGAGCCTCATAATTGATCCTTCGCCGAATTTGCTGCGGATGTCTTCAATAGCCTGCTCAAGAACATCCTCCCGGGTCTGGGGGGTTTTCTTTTTCGCCAAACAAAACCACTCCTTTCATTTTTATGTTGTTCCGGGCCGTCGACCGGGAATAAACATTACCGAAGGCGCCATTCCTGAAGCTGGGAATATTCAGGACCGTTGGGCCGAAGCTCGCTTTTCATCCAAAGAATGGTTTCAGCATCCCATTCGACATGTTTTTCATCAGTGAAATCGGGAAATTCCAGCCGTTCCGGCCGCCTGGTCCGCGCCAGGGTTACATGAGGGTGAAAGGGCCTGTTTTCTTTCTCCATGCCGGCTTCTGCAGCCGCTTTTTCAATCAGGGCCGCCAGTCTTTCAATGTTCCCCCCCTTATCTTCTATACCGACAAAAAAAATTCGGGCACGATCTCTGCCCGGAAAGGCTCCGGGCAGGCCGAGCCGAAGGCGGATCGTTCCCGGTCTGTTTCCGGAAATGGCTGATTCGGCGTTTTTTTTGAATTTCTCGAGAACTGAAACAGGATGTTCTCCGCAAAATTTCAGGGTGATATGGTATTGTTCCCTTCCAACCCATTTGAGCCCCGGATAGTTCGGGCTGATCACGGCAGCCATGTTCTCCAGGGTGCTTTTGACGGGCTCGGGAAGAGGAATGCAGACGAAAGAACGAACTACCGGGGCGCTCATTCTTCAGTCTCAGAGACTTTCCGCCAGAGACACTGAAGAGCGAACATGGAAGCCCTGCCCCTGATGTCGTTCCGGTCCCCATGAAAGAGTTTTTCCACCGCTTTCGTACTTCCCTTCCCGGCGATTCCGAACCAGACGGTTCCTACGGGCTTGTCGGCGGAACCTCCTTCCGGACCGGCGATTCCGGTAATCGAAACAGACACGTCCGTTCCGAAAACGCGGAGCGCTCCTTCCGCCATTTCAGCGGCGCACTGGGAACTGACTGCGCCGCATCGTTTCAGAGTATCATCACTTACTGATAGTATGCTTTTCTTCGCGGAGTTACTATAGCATACTGCGCTGCCGAAAAAAACGGCCGAACTTCCGGGAATTGCGGTAAGAGCCGCCCCTACCAGTCCTCCCGTACAGGACTCGGCGCACGCTGACGTAAGGCCCCGTCGTGCCGCACCCTGTATCACCGCCTCTTCAAGAGAACGGGCGCCGGGTGGGAGACAGTCTCCCGGCACAAGAAGCCGTACTTCGTTTTCAGCCCTGACGACATCTTCAGGATCGCCCCGCATAAAAATTTCGACAAGACCGGGTGAAGGAAGGATGGAAATATGAAGCTCCAGCCTTGAAATGACAGGCGCAAGACGGTCCTTCAGCAGGCTTTCAGGCCAGCCCGCAACCAGGACTGACGCTGTCCCGTTCCTGATCGTAGCCATTTCCGGGGCAAGTTCCTGTTCTGCCATGGCGCGGTATTCGGAAGGCACACCGGGAAAGGCAAAGACCTTCGTTCCGGAAACTTCGAAGGCGATTCCGAGGGCGGCCCCCTGGGGGTTATGCACTGCCCGGGTTCCCCGGGGGAGAGTCCCCTGAGTATCCCGGCATTTTTCCAATAAAATCCGCATGTCGGCGGGGTATCGGGCTATAACTTTATCGTAGGCATCGTCCGCCGTTTCGAGAGGGACCTTGAGAAAGGAAGAGAGTGCTTCGCGTGTACAGTCATCATGAGTAGGACCAAGACCCCCTGAAAGAACCAGCAGATCGGTTGTTCCCACCCAGTTTTTCAGGTACTTTGACAGGGAATCTTTTCCGTCGGGGAGGATCTCTATACAGTCAACTTTCCAGCCCGCTCTGGTCAGCCGCCAGGCGAGCCATGAACAGTTACCTTCGCGGCGGATGCCGCTGAGAAGTTCATCACCAATGGCGATCAGTACTGCATGCTTCAATTGAACGTCTCCTCCTGTCAGAAAAGGAAGTTCCAGCCTCCGCCGAAATACAGCCATCGGATGACTGAAAGAACAATATTAACCAGTATGCCGGCCACAATATCGTCAGCCATTATTCCCCATCCTCCGGGCAGTTTTTCCGATGCGTTTATCGGGAAAGGTTTCAGGATATCAAAAACCCTGAAGAGGAATAGGGCTGGAAGAAAAAAACCGGACGGCAGGCCGTACATGGCAATCCAGGTACCCGCGACTTCATCGATGATGACTTCTCCAGGGTCAGTTTTTCCTTCCATCGCTGAATATCGGTGAGAGACCCAGACGCCAAGAGCGATCACAGCGAGTATTCCCGACAAAGGAACAGGATAGAGGGCAAATAACAGGAAAGCGATGACCGATCCCACTGTTCCCGGCATGGCAGTAAAGAAGCCGAGGCCGCAGAGCGTGGCCGCACACCAGAAAAAACCCTTATTCCCCGGCAATTTCCGCAAAAAGGTCATGTTCGGCGGCATCCGTTATCCGCACCTCCACAAATTGTCCTTCTTCCAGGGCTGTTCCCCCGGATATGGCAATCAGACCGTCGACTTCTGGAGCTTCCCTGTAGGATCTTCCCCAGGCCGTACCGTCTTCTTCATCCATTTCATCGACCAGAACCCTGAGATTTTTTTTCACGAAAAGCTTCTGTCTCTCCAGGGAGATTTCCGATTGAAGCTCCATGAGCCTCCTGTAGCGGGCTTCCCCTATTTCGGGAGAGACACGGTCCTCCATGGCGGCGGCGGGAGTCCCCTCTTCAGGGGAGAAAACAAAGGCGCCGACCCGGTCTATCATAGCATGTTCAAGAAAATTCAGTACTTTTGAAAACTGGGTTTCCGTTTCCCCGGGGAAACCCACCATAACTGTCGTCCTGAGAGCGAAATACGGGTCGGCCTTTCGGGCATAGGAAAAAATACGCCGTATATGTTCTTCGTCGGCGGGCCGGTTCATACGTTTCAGTATCATTGGGTCTATATGCTGGACGGGAATGTCCAGGTAAGAGAGAATCCTGTCATGTCCCGCGACAAAATCGATAAACCGCTCGTCGATTCTTGAGGGGTGCAGGTACAGGAGACGAATCCAAACATCCCGGGGGAGCTCCCTGTCCAGAACGGCAAGCAATTCCTTGAGGCGGGGCTCTCCGTAAAGGTCTCTTCCGTATATTGTCAGATCCTGCCCCACAAGGCAGATTTCCCTGGCGCCGTTTTCAGCAAGATCCAAGGCCATGGCGGACAGCTTGGGAATGCCGATGCTCCTTGCCCTTCCCCTGATTGAGGGTATGGTGCAATAGGAACAGAAGGTGTCGCATCCCTCGCCGACTTTAAGGTATCGTGACCACGGCTTTGTTTCGGGAAGCATCCCTCTCGCGGGATTCGCTTCGGGGATAAGTCCGAGAGAGCGAACTACAAGGCCCCACTCTTCCGCCTTCGCCCACACGTCCACCGAAGGCAGTTCATGTTTTAGTTCGTCCCCGTACCGGTTGACAAGGCAGCCGACGACGCCGATTTTTTTGAGTTTTCCCTGTTCCTTGAGCAGTTCAAGATCGAGAATGGCGTTGACGCTCTCTTCCACGGCAGACTGTATAAAGCCGCACGTATTCACCAAAGCGACGTCGGCTTCGTCGACGTCGCCGACAACTTCAACTCCGGATGCCTCAAGAAGACCTATGAGGTTTTCGCTGTCGGCCGAATTCTTGGAGCACCCCAGGCTGATTAAACAGAGCTTCACCTGGCGATCCTTCCGGTGGTTCCATCCGGAGCATAAAAAATTCTCTCCACGCCCCTGGTGGTTCCGGGATTGCCGAGATCTTCCCCATTCCACCGCGTCCTGACTGAACCAGCTCGTCCGTAGGTAACCTCAATCCGCTCCTTTACAGTGAAAGAAACAGATTCACCCGCTTTCAGGGTACGTTCATACAGGGTTTTTGTTCCCTGTCTCACCCGAACCCAGCAGTCTCCGTTCGCATCGATTACAAGCTCCTTGTCCTTTTTCTTCTCCGGAACGGCCGTAGGAGTCTGGGAAGCATTGGCGCCAACAAGCTCGGCAGCGCTAGGAGGAGGCGTCATTCCCGCAAGGGGAACGGCAGACAGATCGGCGGAAAGGGTTTCCCTGCTGTTCGGATCGGCTTCATTGGAAGATTCTCCGGCGGCTGTCCGTGAGGCTGTTTCGGCCACGGCATTCCCCGGGGCAGTTTCGTCCACAGTTCCGCCGTTTTCCTCGCTGTTTTCTCCCCGGACCGCAAAGGAAGGGGCCCCGTTCCGGTCCCAGGTATACCAGACGTACCACGACGACCCGACAGCCACGAGAAGAAGTATGGCAAATATCCAGAACCTGGAGGCAGGCTTGAACCCTTTCGCTGGAGGAGTGCACGAACCAACTACCGCAGGCTCCTCTTCCCGGACTTTTTCCGTCCCCTCGGAAAGTACGGGCAGATAGTCCGCCCAAAACTCTTCCGCCCCGATAAACTGAAGATAATTCCGTATAAAACCCCGAACGTAGACCGTTCCAGGAAATTCCGAGAAGTCTCCCCGTTCTATTCCTTCGAGAAACTGCATCCTGATCTTTGTTCCTTCATGAACATCCTTCAGGCTGAGCCCGAGTTCCTCTCTCTTGCGTCTGACTTCCTTCCCCAAGTCCTGCAAAGTGTTTTCCCGATGCTCAGGCATGGGCGATTGCCTCCTTAACATTCAGCTTGATCTCCTGCAAAAACAGGGCAGGATCCTGAGCGCCGAACACAGCGCTTCCCATAACAATAACGTCGCAGCCGGCGAGCGCGATTTCGGCGGCATTGCCCCAGCCTATTCCGCCGTCCATTTCAACGCGGTAATTGTAATGGCTCGCTTCCCGCCATCTGCACAACGACTTTGTCTTTTCGAGAGCAGAAGGGATAAAAGACTGCCCTCCGAATCCCGGGTTCACTGACATCACCAGGACAAGATCCGCCAGAGGAAGAACGGGGCGAAGAAGTTCTTCCGGCGTCCCCGGATTGATGGATACTCCGGCTCTTGCGCCCCTTTCACGAATCATCGTAAGGGTCCGGTGGATGTGCCGGTCGGCTTCGAGATGAACCGTGAGATAGTCGGAACCTGCGTCGAGGAAAGAGTCGATAAGCCTGTCCGGATGCTCTACCATAAGGTGGACATCCAGCACCTCAACGGGGTACCGTTTCCTGAGTGCGGAAACAAAACCAGGGCCGAACGTAATGTTCGGGACGAAGACCCCGTCCATGACATCTACATGAAGCCAGTCATGCTCTCCTCTCAGGGCGGCAATGGAAGACCGGACATCGAGAATGTCAGCCGAGAGAAGGGATGGAGCAAAAAGAACCTCTCTCATCATTTGTAGCGCTCCTGCCAGACGAACTCCCCCCCAAGATATATGGTGACAACCCCTTCGCGCACAAATGGAGCGTCAAGAGAGATGAATTCTCCACCTTTGACATCCCGGCCCAAAATGTGTTTTGTCCCCGTGGCGTCGACCATTTCAATCTTCAGGTCGAGCGGCTTCGTAAGCGGGGGCACCTGGTACCTGATCTTTGCGGTGCCGGTTGCCGCAGGACCTGTCTGGGCGGCGGCAGGGGCGAAAGCAGGCGGTGTCCCTGAAGGCAGCCCCGTTGCTCCTGCCAGTTCCTGCTGCCGTGGGGTAAGAACTGTCTGCACGGGCCCCGCAGGTCCGACCTGTCTCGGCTGGGTCTGGACCGGAGGTTCCTCGACCACTACCGCGCCAGAGGGCCGGCCTGCGGAACCAGGTGGGACAACCGGGGTTTCAGGCTTTTGCGGTTCTTCTTTTCTTCTGTTCGCGGCAACCACGATCTGCACGGTATCACCCGGTCTCACCATGGTTCCCGCCCCGGGTTTCGTAGACATGATCATTCCTTCCGGCGTGTTTTGGGTCGAGACGTATTCCGTTCCCCCGAACTTCAGACCGCTCTGGGCAAGGAGATCCTTTCCCGTCTCCTCGTCCCTTTGTGCGATGTCAGGAACAGGAATGCGGCCGTCTTTTGGAACAGGTCCGAGGCTGACGAGAAGATCGATTTTCCTGGAATCGTCAACCACGGCGGGAACGGCGGGGTTCTGCGCAATGACCGTTCCAGCCGGCCTGTTGTCATCATGGATTCTTACAGTATCTCCTGCGGTAAAGCCGAGCTCCTGGATTTTTTTCAGTGCCTGGGTGTTCTCAAGCCCCCTGAGGTCGGGAACGGCCTTTTTATTCCCGCCTTGGCTTATTTTCAGAATTATGCTTTTATCCCTTCGGACTTTTGTTCCTGCTTCCGGCCACTGGGCAAGAACTGTTCCCGCAGGTATGGAGGATTCAACCTGTTCTATTTTCACTTCGAGACCGATCCGCTCAGCCTCGTCAACCGCGTCAAGTACGGACATTTCCCGCAAGGGGGGTATAACGAGGTCTTTCCCCCCGAAAAACACGGTGTAAAAAGCCACGCTGCCCGATATGAGAATGACAAGAATCACCAGGACCACGGCCCAGCGGAAGATTCTACCCATCAACAGTTTTCCCTCCCGATTTTTTCATGATCACGGCCATGTAGAATCCATCGATCCATGGCAGTTCCGGCCACATGTATGTCCCCCAGGGCCGCCCTTTCCTGAAAAGCGCTCCGCCGAAGGGAAAGGAAAGTTCCACCAGCCCGGGCTCTTCCGAGAGGACATGGGCGACCACGTTTTCATTTTCGTTTTTCAGCAGGCTACAAGTAGAGTAGACCACAATGCCTCCCGGCGCAAGGAGGGATACGGCCCTTTTCAGCAGATTTATCTGCAGGGATGCCAGGGAATCGAGCTTTTCCGGGGTCAGGCGCCATTTTGCCTCCGGATGGCGGTTCCAGGTCCCGCTTCCCGAACAGGGGGCATCAAGAGAAATCATGGAGGGAACAAAAGAAGGGGAGGTATGAAGAGCATCACCGGTGATTAACCGGACCTTTCCACGCATTCCCGTCCTGGCTAACTCTCTTTCCGCCGCTTTCGCCCTGGCAGGAGACAGTTCGATACTTTCCATGGGCGTTTCCGGGAAAAGAGAGGATATATGCCCTGTCTTCACTCCTCTCCCCGCACACATTTCAAGAAGAGGCCCCCCTTTATGCATCTTTCTCATCACTTCCGCAACCATCATGGAGGACTCAGTCTGGGGCGTGGCTAGGCCTTCTCCGTACCCTGGAAATTCAGGAGGAAAAACGGTCCCGGCCAGTCGCACGGAGGAGGAAAGCAGAGGAGACTGCCAGCACCGGATCCCCTTCTCCCGCGCGAGCCCGAGAATCCTCTCTCTGTCACTCTCTCCAGTTATCCTGAAGGACGAATAGGGGCGTATCCGCATCATTTTGAGGAGTTTCTTTCCATCGTCTCCCCAGACATTCCGCCACGAAGAAGCAACCCATGACGGGATGCCGGAAATAAGAGACTGCTCTTTCAGTCCTCCGGAAACCTCAATTTTTCTCATCTGGTCCCGGCCTTCCTCGGCCACTCGCCGCAAAACAGCGTTCACGATACGGGAGCCGCGGTCGTCACCCTGCTTTTTCAGTTCCTGGACAAGGCCGTTTACCAGAACCCTGGGGGCAAAGGTTCTCAGCTCGAGAATGCCCGCCGTACCAATACACAGGGCATCGCCGGCAGACTGGGACAATCCGGAAGGTGATGTTCTGAGAAATCTGCTGTAGATTTCTTTCCAGAGGAACTGCCTTCTAAGAGCGGAATACACAAGGGAGGAGACCAGGGTAAGATCTCCCGGCGACAGTGAATCGGCGATGCGACGTATAGATTCGGAAGCAAACTTCCCGGCCCGGACTTCCCGCCACACGAACAGGGCGGCTTCGATACCCCTCATGACACCACCTCCGCGACAAGGGGTTCTCCTCTTGTACGGGTCCGTATGAACACGGCCGACGGCACAAGCATTTCGATTCCGAGAAACCTCCTCCTTTCATCTCGGGGTTCAGCGCCGATAATTTCAAAATCCCCCGGTTGCAGGGGAACTGTAAGCAGGCGCTGAATCCAGGGGGAGAAAAAACGGGCGGAAAAAAGAACACACATTAGAATCGCTGCCGCAGTGATGGCGCTGAAACCTCCAAGGACCGCAAGCGGCACCAGGCAGACAAGGACACCGAAAAAAACAAGGGCCGAAGCGGCAGGACACCTCTTCCTGAAGAGAGGAAACATCTCGCCCGACTGCATTCGAAGAAGGGCATTCCTCGCCGCCCCAAGCACCTCCTCGGGGTCGAGACCTCCCCTGAGGGAAAATCCGTCTTCATCGGGAAGCCCTTCGATGTCAAGGGGACCATATCGCTCTTCGAGCACCGCGATCGTCCCGTGGGCAAGACCGTGGTTTGCCCTCACTCTTCGGCTGAAGAGAATTCCGGCCAGCTTCGCCGGAGAGAAAAGAATTCCCGGCAGATATGCCGCGGTAAACCCTATGGGCAGAAGAAGGGCAAGCAGGAGAAGGACGGCAAAAACCAGCAATGGAAACAGGAAAAGGAAAAGGACAAAAACAAGAAGAGGCATTCGGTTTTTCCTTTCTTCACCGGAAAAGAAATGGAGCGACTTCCGAAGCCGCTCCATTATTCGCTGACGCTGAAACGGTATCCCAGCTCCGCCGCAGGGGTTCAGTCCCTGCTGCCGAACATTCCGCGAAGGAAGAGAAGGCGTATGAGCTGGGCAAAAGCCATGAGGGTCGCGGCTATGTACGTCCAGGAAGCAGCCCTGAGCACGGATGCGGCGCCGCCGATTTCATCGGTGGAGAGAATCCCCGTATCGGCAAGAACTTTCAGAGCGCGGTTGCTTGCGTCGAATTCCACCGGCAGCGTGACGATGTGGAAGAGAATGACCCCCAGAAAAAGGAACACCCCCAGGTCCATGAGCATTGGGCTGTAAAACAGAATGCCGATGAAGAAAAGGGGGAAAGCCATGGAAGAACCGATCCCCACCACGGGAACAATGGCATTTCGTATTTTCAGCGGCGAATAATCCACACTGTCCTGGATAGCATGACCGACTTCGTGGGCCGCAACGCCGATGGCAGCTATGCTCGTGCTGCCGTAAACCGAGTCGGAGAGGCTCAGGCTCCTGTTCCGGGGATCATAATGGTCGGTGAGATTTCCTCTCACCTGGTTCACCGGAACATCCTGCAGACCAAAACGGTCAAGAATCAGCCTGGCGGCCATAGCCGCAGTAACGCCCCGCCGGGAACCAATGGCGCTGTAGCGCATAAAAACCGATTTCACCCTCATCTGAGCCCAAACGGCAAGGAGAAGGGCTGGAATCAACAGTATCATCGTCGGGTCAAAGAAAAATGGAAACATGGGTCCCACCTCCGTCGAAAGACATTATCAATGGAAGAAAGATTACTCCTCTTTCAACGCTCCTCCATCGGTATTTTACACGGTTCCGGCATTTAGGTCAATATTGGTCAGTTGTCCTGCATCCGCAGTTTTTTCAGGCAGAGGGAGTACCTCCGGGCATAAGGTGAATTCGCGCCGCCGGGGCCTGAAAGATCCCTCTGCCCGCGGATTGAGGGTTTATTTGTCGTAGAACCGTCCGATAGCCGAGACTATCCGTACCTGCTCGTCCATGGTGAGTTCCGGGAAAACGGGAAGAGCCAGGGTTTCCCTGCTGAGCTGTTCGGACACGGGAAAATCACCTTCCGAGTACCCCAGGAAAGAGAAGCATTTCTGTAGATGGAGGCTGACGGGGTAATAAACCCTGCCGGTGATTCCCTCCCCTTCCAGAAATGCCAGCAGTTCGTCCCTTCGGGGCACCTTGACCACATACTGGTGATAAATATGATAGTTCCCCTCGAGTTCCTGCGGGGGGACCACCGTGTCGAGCAGCCCCTTTTCGGCGAAGAGGGCGAAATATCTCCCCGCCACGGTACGGCGCTCCTCGTTCCACTCCTCGATATGACGGAGTTTGACCCTCAATATTGCGGCCTGAAGGGAATCAAGCCTGCTGTTCAGCCCTACTTCATCGTGATAGTAGGTCGTTCCGGCGCCGTGAACCCTGAGTTTTCTGAGGCGGGCGGCGATCTCTCCGTCAGGGGTGACGTTCATGCCGCCGTCCCCGTATCCTCCGAGGTTCTTCGTGGGAAAGAAGGAGTAGCAGCCTATTTTGCCCCAGGCTCCTGCCCGGCGGATACTATTTCCTTCCTTTCTCCATGACCCGAATGCCTGCGCGGCGTCTTCCACGATCGCTATACCCCTGGCGGCAAAGGCGTCATGCACCGACTCGAGAGGGGTCATCTGGCCGAAGAGATGAACCGGCAGAAACACCTTCGTTTTCGGGGTGACAGCTTCAAGGGCCTTGACAGGATCAATGTTGAAGGTCCCGGGATCCACGTCGACAAAAACCGGAACCGCTCCGAGACGGGTGATGCAGCTTGCTGTGGCAAAAAAACTGTAGGGTGTCGTGATAACCTCGTCCCCCTCTCCTATGTCGAGTGCCTTCAGTGCCAGGAGAAGGGCGTCCGTTCCCGAAGCGCATCCGATGGCCGAAACGCCGCCGAGGTAGCTTTCGCATTCTTTCTCAAAAGCGGCCACGTCAGGGCCCAGAATAAAATGCTGACTTTCCAAAACCGAGTTGATGGCCTCCAGAATTTCGTCTTTAATTCTTCCGTAATTTCTCTTCAAATCCAGGGTGGGGATTTTTGCGGTCATAAAAAAGCGTGCCTCCTTGAACGTTCGCGAAGAAAATTTTCCTCGCGTGGAATACGATTCTGAGTGTATCTTCACAGAATCAGGTCATTTTGTGGCGCACCCAAAAAAAGAGCGGGGGAAACCCCGCCCGGGAAGAGCATGAAGAGACTCCCGGCTCAATCCTTCACGATACGGCTGAGTCCGGAAATGGACTCCTTAAGGTGGCGTTTCATGAGTTTGACGGATTTTTCGCTGTCATGCGCCCTGAGGGCCACCAATATTTCCTTGTGAGAATCGACAGTGGGAGTAGTCTCATTCTGATAGAAAGGATCATAAAAAACGACGTATGCATTTGTTCTCGCGAGGATATTTTCCACGTATTCCGCGAGGACTCTGTTTCCGCTCGCATCGGCGACGGCTTTGTGGAAGGCTTCGTTAACCTCGAGGTACGTTTCCAGATCCCGCTCCTCGATAGCCCTGGCCTCTTCAACAAGAGCCTCTTCCAGCCTCCGGAGATGCCTGTCGCCGATTCGTTCCGCCGCGAGGCGAATGGCGAGGCATTCAAGCTGTTCCCGCACAAGAAACGTGTCCTCGATCTCTCTCGCCGTGGGAGCGGCAAGCCTGGCGCCGCTGTTCGGTATGATGATAACCAGTCCTTCGCTCGCCAGTCGGCGAAGCGCCTCCCTCACCGGGGTCCTGCTTACGCCCATCTGAACTGCGATGTTCACTTCCGGAAGTCTCTGTCCCGGTTTGAGCTGCTTTGTTATAATGCGGTGGCGCAGTTCCTGGTAGGCATAATCCGCCGATGTTGTATAAAGACGCGGTTCTCTCATGTTTGAAGGACCTCCCTGTTTTTTCATGAAGTCGGATGTTTTCCAGATCCATTGTATAACAGTCAGTATTGTAGATTTTGAGATACTTTATCATATTTATGGTGAACCGACAAGATACGGACGGGGGAAAAATGCATTTCCCCGTACCTTTTTGCCCGGTGCATTCCCGGAGGGCTGATTATGAGATTCATCGTACTTCTTTTATCCATGGGAACCGTGGTTTTGTACGGATATGCTCTCGCTGGGCTCGGCGGCTATTTTTTCAGCAGGGGCCGGCCCGATTACATTCTTATCGGTCTCGGCGCGGGCACCTTATCCGCAGCAGCCGCACTCTTCCTGTGGCGAAAATTCCTCCTGACGCTCAAGAAGGAAGAAGAAAAAGGCACGACGAAAAACGTCTAGAAAAGGGACGTCCAGCATTTCTCCAACCTTGCGCAGGCCTCGTCCATCTTTTGAGCAGGAACGGAGGAAACGGAAAATCTTACCGCTCTCTGCCGTTTATTTCCCAGGGAGTAGAGGTTTCCGTCAGTGACGAGCACTCCTGCGCGGAAAGCAAGTCCGGCAGCTTCCCTACCGTCCGTTTTGCCGGTGGGAAACCACAGGAAAACCCCGCCTTCCGGCTTGTGCACAGGCATGCCCGGAAAGGCTGAACCGAGACCGAGAAGAAGAGACTCCATCCTCGCCGAAAGCACCGCCCGTGCCTTTTCAACGGCTTCCGCGAGTTTTCCCTGTCGTATGAATTTCAACATGACGAGCTGGACGAGAGACGAGGTCTGCCCCTGGCGGAAGGACGCCGTCCGCACGTAACTGTTCCACAGTCCGGAGGGGAGCAGAATGTAGCCGAACCGCATTCCCGGAAACAGGACCTGGCTGAAGGAGCCGATGTACACCACTCCTTCGCCTTCGTCCAGGGCTTTCAGCGCGGGAACGCTCTTTTCGCCGTAGCGGAGTTCCCCGTAACTGTCGTCCTCTATGATGAGAAAGCCTTTTTTCTGCCTGAGTTCGAGTATTTCCCTGCGGATTTCCGGAGGGAGAGTCATTCCCGTAGGGTTCTGGAAGCTCGGGATAAGATACAGGATATCCCTGGATGTCAATTTTTTCAGGGAGGCGAGCCCTTCCTCCACAAGAAGGGGGACCGGTCGGAACGGCAATCCCTCGTTGGCGGCTATTTCTTTCATATCCGTGTAAGTCAGCCTTTCGGCAAACACCCTCCCATACCCTCCGGTGCGGAGAGCCCGCAGAACAGTGGAGAGAGCATCCTTCCCTCCTGACGTAACTGCCATCTCTCCCGGCCTTGCAGGTATTCCCCTGAGAACGGAATGCTCGAGCAGGGCGAACCGCAGCTCTTCAAGGCCTTCAGGAGGACTGCCTCCAAGAATCTTCCCACCGTCTTCGAGCAGGGCATCCCGGCTGATCTTCGCAAGGGCGCCGTAAGGAATCAGGTCCGTGGTCGGCCGTTCTGAGTCAAAATGGAAAACATCTCCTCCCTCCCGGCAGCTCACCGGGTGCGGAAGGGAATCCGCCGCAGCGAAAGCACCGCTTCTTCCTTTCAACTGAACAATTTCCCTTTTCTCTAGGAGCATGTAGGCTTCCACGACGGTGGACCGGCTTACGCCGAGCATGCGGGCAAGCTCCCTGGTTCCCGGAAGCCTGGTTCCGCAGGGGATGCTCCCCGCCAGGATCATTTTTTCAAGATGTTCGGCAATTTGCCGGTACAAGGTGCCGTATTTGGAGTCCAGCGGTATTTCCAGCAGCATTTTTCCTCCGGGCTGATGCCGTCTTCCTCTGGTACAATGGTAAACGGACAGCATAGGTATGATGAAAATGAGGTGTATCCGTGACCGAAATGGCACAAAACGATCTCATAGTGTTCGATGTGGACGGCGTCCTTGTGGACGCTTCACGGTCCTACCCGCGGGTTGTCGCCCGCAGTCTTCTCTGGGCCTGGATCAGGGTCCTGGGGCGCATTCCCGACTGCGACGGATTCACCTACGAGCATTTTGCCGCAACAAAAACCCATCCGGCCTTCAACGATGACTATGATATCGCCTGGGCCGCCATCAACTGCGCTGCCTCGGCCGACTCCCCGTCCCTGGCTGAAAGCCTTCCGTCCCCCCGGGCGTGGCGCGTCCTGATCGGGGAGTGCAGGGACGGCGATATCGAAGGGTGGGTCAGGAACTCTTTCGGGGAAAGGGTATCCAGGGCCGCAGTGCGAAGGGTCTGTGAAGAAATGTATTTCGGGTGCGACGAATATGAGGCCATGGGCGAGACCCCCCTGTACACCACCAGGCGCAAAGGCCTCTGGGAAGAGGACGTTCCCCTGGTTTCTTTTCAGTGGGGGGATCTTCCCCTCATTACGGCTATCTATACGGGGAGGCCTCTATCCGAACTGGCCCTTGCCCTCAAGCTCATCGGCTGGCAGGATTTTCCCCGGGAGATGATAATTACCCCTGATGACGGCATCATGAAACCTTCTCCCCTGGGGCTGTCAATTCTCTGCGAAAGGGCCGGAGCCTCCTCTCCCCTCTTTCTCGGCGATGCCGAAAGCGACAGGCAGACGCTCCTGGCCTTCGGCAGAGGAAATTTCGCAGCCATAGGAAAATTTCTCTCGGATGAGCCGAGAGTTTACAAAACTCCGGAGGAAGCGCTCCGGGAAAAGGGACTTCTGGAATAGTTTTTATTTCTTTCTCATCACGAGCCACCGGTAAATTCCTTCCATGTTGCTCCATAGTTCGATGCACAGGTCGGTAACCACACCGCACCCCAGGTTCCAGCCGGAACGCCCTTTTTCTTTTTCGCTCCCCGGCTCTTTAACTGACCAGAGGGATTTTGCAGAGTCCCCGGGGTTGACCACCGAGGCATAAGGGGAAAGGTACCCCCTGAGTTTTTCACCCAGATTCAAAAGGATATCCCCTTCAAGAGAGGAGACTTCCACTTTTTTCAGGTCACTGGAAGGCATGCCGTACTTTCCCCTGTAGCGGAAGAGGTTCATCCCCTCGTATTGCTTCCCGTTCGGGAGAGAGAAGGATTCGCCGAGAAGGGGGGCTGCTCCTCCGTTGACAAATACGGCTTTCCTGGACTTGAAAAGACCGCTGAACCATTCCCTGGCCCCCTGTTTGCCGAGAAGCTGTTCAGCACAGAGAAAACCTGGGCCGTGAGGAACGTAGACCGCGTTGACGTCAAGGGCGGGTTTCGCCTCTTCGAGAAAAATCTTTCTCACCGAGCAGCCGAGGTAGGAAAACAGCAGTCCCGCATTGTCACCCTCAAGAGCGAGCCCGCTGTGGGTGACCACTCCGACGGTAAGTCCGGCTGCCTTTCCGCGGAAAGGTTCCGGCAGATCGGTCCACTCCTGGTTCAGCCTAGCGAATCCCCAAAAGGCGTTCCAGTCAACCTGTCCGGGAAGAGATGCCAGCTGTGCGGCCGCAGCCTTGACAGGGAACGCTGCCCTTTCGGCCATGGTGTCCAGGCAAAGCTCGAGAAGGGCGGACCGGCTTCTTTCAAGGAGTTTCGGTATGTAGCCCATGCTGAAAAGAGGGACTCTTCTTCCCCCTTCTATCTCCAACAGCTGGTATTCCCTCGGATTGAGCACGGAAGCGAAAAGAACGGCGAGAACGGGAATATCTCCGAGGGCGGCAATTCCGGAGACAGCCTTTTCGAGAATGCCGGCGGTTATAGTGGCCGACGAATCGGCAAATACCACCGGCACCAGGGGGCATTCAAGGAGGCGGCTCAATTCGGGGCCCTGAGGGGACAGGATAAAGGCGTCATCGTCCCCTCTCTTCCCCAGAGGGGCGAGGATGATGTTCAGCCGGTCACTTTTCGAGGCAAACTGGAAGAGCGTCTTGAATACCCTGGTGCTTCCGCAGGAGTACGGATCGAGTACCGTGACGTCCTCACCTGTCGCCAGGGCAACCATGCGCACGAGATACTCGTCGGGACCGGCGCAGAAAATTTTCAGGGGATGTCCCGCGTTCTTGAGCGCCGCAGCGAGAATGACGCCCGGCGGAACTGCTCCTTCCCTTCTTTCGTCGGCGATAACAAGACGGGGAATAATCACGGCTGCTTCTCCTTTTTTTTACGGTATGATTTAGTGTATCATATACGCCATGAACTCTGCCGCTCGAAAATTATACTCGTCTCAATGTCTGGAGGTAGATTGCGCATGACGGCACCATGGACCTATATCAAGGACCTCCCCTCCCGGGAAGGAGCGGACGTCACTGTCCGCGGTTGGCTGTACAACATGAGAAGCTCGGGCAAAATCCACTTTCTGCAGCTCAGGGACGGAACAGGAACAGTCCAGGGTGTCATGGTGAAGAATGAGGTCTCCGAAGAAGACTTCTCAGCAACAAAATCCCTGCGGCTCGAAGCGTCGGTGGAAGTGACCGGAACCGTCAGAAAGGATGAACGGGCTCCGTCGGGGGTGGAGCTTTCCGTAGCGTCCGTCTCGGTCATCCAGAATCCCGCTGACGAGTACCCCATCGGAAAAAAGGACCACGGAATCGATTTTCTTCTCGACCATCGCCATCTCTGGCTTCGCAGCAGCAGACAGCAAGCCATCATGAGGATCCGCGAAAGGGTTATATGGTCCGCGCGGGAGTTCCTCCACAACGACGGCTACCTTCTCGTGGACAGCCCGATCATCAGCGGCGCAGCAGGAGAGGGAGTTTCCGGACTTTTCGAAATCGACTACTTCGACTCGAAAGCCTATCTTGCCCAGACGGGACAGCTTTACGCCGAAGCCGCCGCCGCCGCTTTCGGGAAGGTCTACTGCTTCGGCCCCACGTTCAGGGCAGAGAAGTCAAAGACCCGCCGCCATCTTACCGAATTCTGGATGCTCGAACCCGAGGTGGCCTTTTTCGACCACAAGGACAACATGAACCTCCAGGAAAGGCTCATCTGCCACATCGTAGCCTCTGTGCTCGAACACTGCGGAAAGGAACTCGCCGTCCTCGAACGGGACGTCTCGAAACTGGAGAACATCAAGGCTCCGTTCTACCATCTCCAGTACGGCGAGGCCATAGAGATGCTGAGGAAGCTGGGAAGCGATACCCCCTACGGTGAAGACCTCGGGAACGACGACGAAACCATTCTCACCCAGCAGTTTGAACGGCCCGTATTTATCGAATGCTATCCCAAGAGCGTCAAGGCCTTCTACATGAAAGAGCATCCGGAGAATCCGGACCTGGTGCTCTGCGACGACCTCCTCGCTCCCGAGGGGTACGGCGAAATCATCGGAGGCTCCCAGAGAGAGGACAGTTACGACAGGCTCGTGGCCAGGATCAGGGAACAGGGACTTCCCGAAGAGCCTTACGACTGGTACCTTGATCTTCGGCGCTACGGAACGTTCGTCCACAGCGGTTTCGGCATGGGGAT
The DNA here is from genome assembly GCF_016756745.1 of Aminivibrio sp. NCBI lineage: Bacteria > Thermotogati > Synergistota > Synergistia > Synergistales > Aminobacteriaceae > Aminivibrio > Aminivibrio sp. The sequence goes on along the minus strand of NZ_JAESIH010000051.1, from coordinate 114,917 downwards.
CGAACGGGTGGTGGCATGGATTGCCGGACTGCAGCATATCAGGGAAGCCATTCCATGGCCGCGGACGATTTACCGTCTCAAGCCCTGATGGATCCTATTTCCGTTTCGCAGGGAGGCACTATACGTGATTTATTCCGATTTTGACCCGAAACCCGTTTTTCGCAAATACAGGAGGCTCATCGGGGACGGTGAGGTTGGAGGCAAGGCCAGGGGTCTCGCCTTCGCCTTCAATACCCTGGAAGGGGCGCCTCTGGAGTCCTGTGTTGAACTCCCGGAACTGAACTATGTACTCACCACCGAGGGGTTCGACGATTTCGTTTCGGACAACGGGATAGAAACGCTTCTGAAGGAGAGTCTCTCAGGACAGGAGGAGAACACGGAAGACGAATTTGCCCAGGAGCTTTTCGAGAAGATTGCCTCGGCCTTCCGGAACGGTAATGTCCGTCCGTCCCTTATCAGCGACCTGGAAGACGCCATGGAAGCCATAGGCGACTTCCCCCTCGCCATAAGGTCCAGTTCCATCCTTGAGGACTCGAGGAAGCTTTCCTTCGCCGGGAAGTACAGCACCCGTTTTTCAGCCAACCGGGGACCCCGGGATGAGCGGACCGCCCTCCTTGTCAACGCCGTAAAGGAAGTCTGGGCATCCCTTTACAACCCGGCGGCAAGGGCCTACCGGAAGAAACACGGTCTCACCGATTCCGACGAATCCATGGCAGTGGTGATCCAGCCCGTCATCGGCAGAGAGCACAATTCAATGTTCTACCCGGAAATCGCGGGTACCGCCTTTTCGAAAGTCTACCGCCGACCTTCCACCCGCATCAGGAAAGAGGACGGGGTCATGCGGTTCTGTTTCGGCCTGGGAACGAGAACTGTCGACAGGCTCAAGGCCAATGTATCCTATCTCTCCCACCCGATGCTCCGGCCCCAGGGAAACCTGCCCGCCGACATCGCCATGACCAGCCAGAGCGAGTTTGACTATATCGACATGGCTTCCGGACGATTCACGACCGGCGCTCTCTCCGAGCACCTCCCATTCCTGCTCAGGGAGCACAAGCTGGCATCGGCTTTCATCGAAATTTACGCGGAGAACCTCCTCTACTGGGCGGGGTCAGACCAGGTCAGCAAAGGGAAACCGCTCTTTTCCTTCTCGAACTTCCCGAGACGGCACCCCCGTTTTTTCAGCCTGGTGAAAGAACTCTGTTCCTTCCTCGAAGAACGGATGGGTATGCCTGCGGACATGGAGTTCGTCTACGACACGGAAAGGGAAAAACTCACCCTGCTGCAGCTCAGGCCGCTTGCCTCCTACGAAGAGATGGCCAGGGTCACCATTCCGGAGGTCAGGGAGGAAAACGTCATCCTCAAGGGGAACAGGATGGTGAGCAACGGGAAGCTGGAAAACGTCCATCATCTCGTGTACGTGGACCCTACTGTCTACGGAAAGGACACCGCGTTTTACGAGGTTGCCAGGGAGATCGGCCGGATAAACCACAAGCTCGCGGGAACGAACTATATTCTTGTCGGTCCTGGGAGATGGGGAAGCACCAACCCCAAGCTCGGCGTGCCCGTCAGGTATAATGAAATCTGCAACTGCGGCTGCCTCGTGGAGGTAGGAATCCTTGAAAGCGACTATACGCCCGAGCTTTCTTACGGCACTCATTTCTTCCTCGACCTGGACGTAGACGGAACACTCTATCTTCCCGTCTTCGACGGAATGAAGGGAAACGTCTACAACCGGGAATGGCTGGCCGCCTCGTTTTACGAACAGAAAAGGCACCCGGCAGTCCGGCACTATACCGGAAATTTCTCCGTCCTGCTCGACGGGGAAAACGAGGTCGGCGTCGTCATCTCCAACGATCCTTCATCGGAGTGAATTTTTTGCGCTCCGTCCCGCAGGAGAGGACGGAGCGCTTTTTTTAGCCCGACACGTCACCGCGGTGATGACGATACTTCAGGTCCACAATATACCGTCTCCCGACAAGGCGGCCCTTCTCGAGCAACTTCCCCCTACGGAGACATGATACACAACGGGATCGGACAATTCTTTGCGAATCCCGGCGCAAGCTCGACTGAAAGAGTGTTCCGCGGCTGAAATCCGGGGGAAAGGACACGTTGTTCCTTTCCCCCGCACCGTTCCCCCTCTAGGGCCAGATCCCCCGCAACCTCATGGCATCCACAATTCTGCCGACCGCCTTGACATAGGCGGCCTGGCGGAAGCTGATCTTCCGGTCTTCCCGAATGGACCAGATTTCCCTGAAGGAGCGGACCATCCTCTCATCCAGCTTTGAAAAAACGTATTCTTCGGACCACATGTCTCCCGAGCGTCCCTGGATCCATTCAAAACAGCTGACAATGACTCCTCCGGCGTTGGCGAGGACATCCGGGACTATCAGCACACCCTTGTCGGCGAGAATGGCCTCGCCGGCAGGCGTTATGGGGCCGTTGGCCAGCTCGAGAATTACCTTCGCCTTGACCGCGTCGGCGTTTTTTTCGTCAACCGCGCCGCCGAGAGCAGCCAGAATAAGGATGTCCATTTTCTTTTCGAAAATCAGGTCAGGGAAAAACTCCTCTCCGCCGGGAAAACCTTTCAGAGAACGGGTTTCTTCCTTGAATTTACCTACTTCCGAGTATTTGAGTCCCGCAGGATTGTAAACCGCCGTACCTGAGTCAGAGACAGCCACTACGGTGAGGCCGAGATCTTCCTCGACGAAACGGTGGGCCCGGGAACCCACGTTACCGTATCCCTGTATTCCCACGGTGAGAGGTTTTCCCAGGAGTCCCAGAGACCTGAGAGCTTCCCTGAGGATGAAGATCCCTCCCTTGCCCGTGGAGTCGGTTCGGCCGAGGGATCCCCCAATGACGACAGGTTTCCCTGTGAAGGCTGAAGGCTCGCTCCGTCCCTTCACCTTTTCGAAAGTATCGAGAAACCAGGCCATTACCTGGGGATTTGTGTACACATCAGGGGCAGGAATATCATAGTCAGTCCCGACAAACCTGGAGATGCCGAAAGCATAGGCCCTGCTCAGATTCTCAAGCTCGTTCCGCGACAGTTCACGGACATCCACCGATATGCCGCCCTTGCCTCCGCCGTAGGGAAGGCCGGCGATGGCGCACTTTATGCTCATCCACGAGGAAAGAGCGACGACCTCGTCCCGGTTTACCTCCGCGTGGTAACGAACACCGCCCTTGTAGGGACCGAGAGCGTTGTTGTGGTGGCTCCGCCATGCGCTGAAAATCTTCACCCCCCCTCCGTCGAGCCGCACCGGAAGAGACAGCTCGAGCACTTCTTTCGGATACCTGAGCATTTCAAGATATTCGGGCTCCACCGTCAGAAAGGGTACCGCCTGTTCAAGCTGCTGAAGAAACATGTCTCTCGGGTTCATCCGTTCCTTCACCTCCTCGGAGATCTACTTCCCCATGAAAAACAGAGGCCGCCGCATTGTGCCGTTCTTTTGAAATTTTAACACACTCGGCGCTTATTTTGCCTACTTATTTCTCTTTTCTGTCTAATGAAGAGATCAAAAAAAGGCCGGATTTCTCCGGCCCCCGATCGTACTGCTTATTTTTATTTTTACAGGAACACGCCTCTCATCCGCACCGCATCGGCCACTCTCTGGATAGCTGCCATGAAGGCTGCGCGGCGCATCTTGACGTTCTTTTCCTTCGCATAGGTCCAAACCCTCTGGAAGTTATCCTTCATGATGCGGATCAGCCGATCGTTGTACTCTTCCTCCGACCAGAAGAAGCCGCCGAGGTCCTGTGCCCACTCGAAGTAGGAGCCGATGACTCCGCCGGAATTGGCGAGGAAGTCGGGAACGACGAGAATTCCCTTCTCGTCGAGAATTGCGTCGCCTTCAGGAGTGATGGGGCCGTTGGCGGCTTCGACAATGTACTTCGCCTTGACCTTGTCGGCATTCTTCCCGTTGATGACACCCTCAAGGGCGGCGGGGATGAGGATGTCGCAGTCGAGGAACAGAACTTCGGGAAGATCGATCTTCTGGCAGCCGTCGCAGGTAAAACCTTCAAGAAGATGTTTCGGGTGATTGCTCACATGGTCGAAGGCTTTCTTGATGTCGAGACCGTTTGGTGCATAATAGGTTCCGGTGATATCGCTGATTCCGATGACCTTCGACCCGGCATCGATCATGGTAAGGGCTGCATAGGTTCCCACGTTGCCGAATCCCTGGATGGCGACGGTGGCTCCTTCAGGAGACTTCCCAAGGTTCTTGAGAAGTTCGATTGCGCAGGTTGCAACGCCGTAGCCGGTCGCAGCCGTGCGGCCCTTGGATCCCCACAGGGGAATGGGCTTGCCGGTGAAGATGGCGGGCTCGAGCTTGTTCTTCATCTTGCTGATGGTGTCCATGAACCAGACCATTTCCGGTCCGCCGGTGTTCACGTCAGGGGCGGGAACGTCGGTCCAGGCTCCGATGACGGGAGCCATCCGGGCTGCCCAAGTCCTGGCGATCCGCTCTTTTTCCTTCTTGGAAAGCTCAAGGGGTTCGCAGGAAACGCCGCCCTTGCCTCCGCCGTAGGGAATTCCGGCGAGGGAGCATTTCCAGGTCATCATCATACCAAGGGCTTCGCATTCGTCGAGATTCACTTCGGGGTGGAAACGGACTCCGCCCTTGCCCGGTCCGATGGCGGAAGAATGGAGAACCCTGTACCCGTCGAAAACCCTTATCGTTCCGTCATCCATTTCCACGGGGATAGAAACGCATGTCCGGCGCTCGGAGTGGCTGAGGATGTCGATGAGCCCCTCTTCGAGACCCATCTCCTCAGCTGCTGCATAGAAATTCTTGAGTGCTGTGTCAAGGAGAACGTTTGAGGAAGTACGCTTTACTACGGCCATTAAACACACCTCCTGAATTTTTACGGCATCCGCCGTTTAAGACCGTCCATATCATAGCATTTTTTTTCCTTAAAGCAGCAAGAAAAGAGAAGAAAAAGGTCAAAATAGTTCCAAATACCTAAAACAAAATCTTACAATTCATTCACCGCAATCGGAGCAATCAGCACAAAAGGCACCGCCGCCCGATTCGACGCTCGTCACCATAAGATAAGCCGACCACAGAAACCCCCGCCGGACTATTTCCACCATGTCCTTCCTGAATTTCATGGAGGCTGGAACCTGAAGGGTCACACCATCCTGCTCGATCTTCCGGTATTCGCCCTCCGACGGAGGGGGCCCGTCTTCAACCCTGAAGACTCTCCTTGCTCCTCACCCGAGCCCGAGTGTCCGCTGGATGACGAACCCTTCGCCCATTTTCCGGAGTTTTTCCATAACGCTTCGTTCCGCGACGATTTTCAGTTCCATGTTCATCCTCCTCCTCTCCGGACCTTCAGTCCGGCACTCTTTTTCTTCATGGAAGGCGCCACCCCCGGGAGGCGCAAAGAGACTCCATGTCCCCGGCAGGAGGAGCGGTAATTCTCATGCCGGACAAATCCTCCATTTCGCCTCCGAGATCACCGAAAAGAATCCTGTAGCTGTGAAGCAGAGGACGCCGGATTCCGCGTTTTCTCCATTTTCCGTTGATTTCCTCGCTTCCGTACCTGATGTCGCCGAGAACGGGGTATCCGATGGACGCCATGTGGACCCTCGCCTGATGGGATCGCCCGGTCACAAGATCGATCTCGACAAGAGACGCGTCGTTTCCCCCGGCGAGAAGGCGGTACCTGGTCAAGGCATCCTTGCCGGCGGGATCGACCCGGACGGTGTTCGAAGAAGGATCTTTCAGGAGAGGCGCCCGTATCTCCCCTTCCTTCGGCGGAAAGCTCGCCACCACGGCGAGGTAGGTCTTCCGTATTTTTCTCTCCCGGAAGGCATCCTGGAGAATCCGGAGGCTGACCCCGGAAAGGGCCACCAGCAGAACGCCCGTGGTGTTCCTGTCAAGGCGGTGCACGGCATAGGCCCTTTCCTCGAGCCCTTCGAGATGAAGCATGTACTTCACCCGGTCGAGGACGTTGTCCTGGTCCTTCCTGTCCGGCTGGACGAGAAGGTTTTCTGGCTTGTTCACCGCCCATATGCGGCTGTCCCTGAAGAGAACCGGCACCGTCCTCCGGTAGCGGTACTCCCCCGCCGCCTCCCTGGGACTCTCCCACGGGACGTAAATCTCCTGGCCGGCAGATACCCGGACATCGCAGGAGGCCTTTTTCCCATCGAGCCGCACGGAGCCTGTACGGATCCCCTTCATGACCACGCTCAGCGGAAGCCCCGGCCAGATGGACCGGATCACCTTGTCGAGCCTGCGTCCGCCGTCGGATGAAGAAACAGTCAGTTTATGCGCCATTGTTCCCCTGCTCCCATTTCCAGAACCGCCTCTGGGCGGATACGTTGTAATCGGAAATTTCCTTCCCTTCCTCCATCTTTTCGACGGAATTCTTCCAGCAGAAGAGCCTGAAGTCGAGCTCGTCTGCGGCGCTCACCACCATAGCCTCGGGAGTGGCGGGCAGAACGGGGGATCCGAATTCCCGGCAGCCGTGGTGGCTTACCAGAATGTGGCCGATGGCGAGAAAAATCCGTTCCTCCAGGCCGAAATCCCCGGCAAGGTCGGCGAAGGTGCTGTATCCAAGGACGATATGGTCAATGACCGTGCCGACCACCGTCATCTCGGGAGCAGGAACGAGTCTGTAGGAATCCATTTTTCCAAGGTCGTGCAGCAGTGCCCCCGCAACGGCAACGGGAACATTGATTTCATACCCCGCTTCGGAGTAGGTTCCTGCCAGGGCCCTGGCCGTTCTCGCCACCGCAAGGGTATGCTCCAGCAGCCCCCCGACGTAGGCGTGGTGATGGGCCACTGCTGCGGGGCAGTCCTTGAACCGGTCCCAGAGTTTTCTCTCGAAAAAAACGTAGCGGAGAAATGCCTCTACCTGTCCGCCGCAGCTCTCCAGAAGATCGAAAAACTCCTTCTCCAGGATGTCCCTGTCAATTGGCGAACGCTGAACAAACTGGTGCGGAGGAAATTTCTCCTGGTTCATGAAATAGACCCCGGTGAAATTGTACTGGGGCTGCCCTTTGAATTCGCTTACTTGTCCCGCCAGTCCCAGGGTTTTGCCCACAAGCTCCCCGAAAAGGGACGAATCGGCAGGATCGCGGACTTCAATCTGCTCGTCCCCGCTTTTGTCCCACCACCTGGAATTTCCCCAAATTTTACCTTCGATGATTCCCTCGTCGTCCATAAGGGCAATGTCCCAGTAATTCTTTCCGTTCTTGTCCTTTCTCACGGAAGCTCTCGAAACAACACCGAGGACCTTGAACCGGTCGTCCTTGGCCATACGCCGGATGTCTCCGGTCTTGCTCAACCGCTGCTCTTCCGCGCCATCACCCCGTATTGACATGAAAGCAACCTTAGGCGCCGTATTTTTCAAGACGTCCGGCATGGGCGAGCATCAGTCCGAGCAACTTCCTGGCCTCCATTCTTCCGCCCGAGCCGAGGCGGCATTCCCTTTCGCTGAAAGCCTTTGAATCCCCTGAACGGACGTAGGGGCTGGAGAGAAGGAAGGGTACGGGATGCCAGGAGTGGGCGCTCATAACGCTGGGAGTGCTGTGGTCCCCCGTCACCACGATTACTTCGGGGGAAAGGGCAAGGAGTTTCGGCAGAAGGCCGTCCACCGTTTCCACCACTTTCCGCTTGCCGTCGAAGTCTCCGTCCTCTCCCCTGCTGTCCGTGTATTTCACGTGGACGTAGAAGTAGTCATAGTCGTTCCAGAGACGGCCAACGGCATCGAAGAGCCGGTCCAGAGTTTCGCCGGCGTCGACGACATCCATCCCGACGAGTTTTGCCAGTCCCCTGTACATGGGGTAAGTTGCGACGGCAACGGGCTTCATACGGTAGAGGTCCCCCATCAGCGGCAGATCGGGAGCTGAGGAGAATCCACGCAGCAGGCAGCCGTTCGCCGGGGCATTACCCCGGAGAACCTCCGAGACCTTTCTGATGAAGGCATTGGCCACGGCAGCCATCCGTTCCCCGTCAGGACCAAGAGAAGCCGCCCAGCGCATGGGGGCCCCTTCCTGCTGGGGGTCGGCATCGGCAACCTGCTGAGTCAGGCCGGGGCCGGAGAAGACGACGACAAACCGGTGCTCCCTTCCTGGGTATAACGTGACCTTTACACCATCGATCTCTCTGATGGAGGCCGCCAGCTTCTCCACCACGAGAGCGCTTTTTTCCGTGGCTATCCGACCGGCTCTCCTGTCAAGGATGACGTCGTCTTCTGAGCGGGTGCAGAAATTACCCCGGGCGCAGATGTCTCCCGGGGCCACCAGAGCACCGACGCCCATGGCCTCGAGAATGCCCCTGCCGATGGAATACTCGAGAGGATCGTAGCCGAACAGGGAAAGATGACCCGGACCGCTTCCCGGGGTTATTCCCGTGTCCACTATGTCGATAAGACCGAGCTCGCTCTTTGCCGCCAGAGCATCGAGGTTCGGTGTGCGGGCGGCTTCCAGCTCGGTTTTTCCGTCCGGACCGGGAAGTCCTCCGATGCCGTCCATAACGAGAAGGATCATTTTTCCCCCGTTGTCGCGGGCAAGTCTCCGCAGAAGTTCCATTCTTTTCATGAGTCAGATTCCACCTCCGGGTAATTTCCAGGAACAAATTTGTAGTGAGTACACGTTTTTTTCTGCAAAAACCACTGGATTTTATGATATCATTTTCTCAAAAGATCCATCCAGTTTAAATCAAGGGGGTAATACAGGTGAAGTTTTCCGAACGAGTTCGCGCGCTTCAGTCGTCGCCTGTCCGCCGCCTTCTTCCCTATGCGGAGGAAGCCCGGGCGAAGGGCAAAAAGATCTATCCCCTCAATATCGGCCAGCCTGACATCGTGACCCCTCCGTCCTTCCTCGAGGCCATCAGGGGCTTTTCCCAGGACGTGATAGCCTATGCCACATCCCAGGGAAACAATGATCTCCGTGACGCCATGAGCGGCTACTATAAGAACTTCAACATTCCCTTCGAACGGGAGGACATCATCGTCACAAACGGCGGAAGCGAAGCCCTCTTGTTCGCCTTCATGACCATGTGCGATCCCGGTGACGAAGTTCTCATACCCGAGCCTTTCTATGCCAATTATAACGCTTTTGCCGGTTCCGTGAACGTGAAAGTACGCCCCATTACCACGAAGGCAGAAGAAGGGTTTCATCTTCCCCAGAGAGAGGAAATCGAAGCTCTCGTCACTCCGAAGACCCGGGCCGTTCTCGTCGCCAACCCCGGCAACCCCACCGGAACCATCTACACGAGAGGGGAAATGGACATGCTCGCCGCCCTGGCCCTGAAGCATGACCTTTTCATCGTCGCCGACGAAGTGTACAGGGAGTTTGTCTACGACGGGCTGCAGTACACGAGCTTCGGGCATCTTCCCGAGATCGCCGACCGGGTTATCATCGTGGATTCAGTGTCAAAGCGCTACAGCGCCTGCGGTGCCCGCATCGGCTGCATCGCCTGCAGAAACAGGGATTTCATGGCCCAGGTTCTGAAACTCGCCCAGGGAAGACTGTGCGTCCCCACCCTCGAGCAGGTCGGCGCTACCGCCCTGTACAGCACACCCAAGTCCTACCTCGAGGAAGTGAACAGGGAGTACCAGTCCAGGCGGAACACTCTGTACAAGGCCCTGAAGGAAATGCCGGGAGTGGTGTGCGCCGAACCCAAGGGAGCCTTTTACGTGATGGTGAAGCTGCCCGTGGACGATGCGGAGAAGTTCATCATCTGGATGCTGCAGAACTTCGACGTGAACGGGGAAACTCTTATGGCGGCCGCTGGGGAAGGCTTCTATGCCACCCCCGGACTCGGAAAGCAGGAATTCCGGCTGGCCTATGTCCTGAAAAACGAAGATCTCGTCAAGGCGATGAACATCCTCAAGGTCGGCCTGGAGGCATACCCCGGCCGCATAAAGGCCGCAGTGGCCCGCTGAGGCGAACCTGCAACGGTTTGGAGACAGGTCCCTCCCCGTTTGTCGGGGAGGGTTTTTTTATGGTAGCATTCCGGAGGGAAAAAGTTCCGTCGCTCTATTTGACGATCTACAGGAAAGAGAGGATGAAACATGCTCAAAGTCAGGGAAGCCATGCCGAAGGACGTAGGCCGCTGCATCGCCCGGATGGCACCGGAGGATATTCGGGATCTGGGACTGTCTGAAGGCCAGATCATCGAAATAGAGGGGAAAAAGATCACCGCAGCGCGGCTTCTTTCGTGCGATTCCGAGATGTCCGAGGGAGGAGGCCGGGGGTTCCTCCAGATTGACGGCATCACCAGGGATAACGCCCAGGTTGGAATCGACGACAAAGTCCTCGTCCGGAAGGCCGATCACCATTTTGCCGGCAGCATCACACTGAAGCCCCTTACGTCCACCGCCCTTCTCGAAAAAGAGCGGGACGCGGTGTATATACGGTCCCTGCTTGAGGGAATGGCCGTCAGAAAGGACGACCGGGTGCGGACCAACCTCTTCGGAACGAGAATATGCGACTTCAGGGTCACGGACACGACTCCCGACGGGACGGTCATCATCAGCAAGTCCACCTATGTGAACGTGGAAAAGCAGCCCGAAATAGAGAAGAAGGCCAGGGTTTCCTACGAGGACATAGGCGGCCTCGGCCCCCAGATCCAACGGATCAGGGAGATGATCGAGCTTCCCCTCCGTTTCCCCCAGGTCTTCGATCGGCTGGGGGTCCAGCCTCCCAAAGGGGTTCTCCTCTACGGCCCCCCGGGAACGGGAAAGACGGTGATCGCCAGGGCTGTGGCCGCCGAGACCGATGTTTACTTCACCCATATCTCGGGACCGGAGGTCATCGGAAAATTCTACGGAGAGAGCGAAGAAAGGCTGCGGAACGTCTTCGAGGATGCCCAGGCCCATGCCCCCTCCATCATCTTCATCGACGAAATAGACGCCATAGCCCCGAAACGGGAGGATATGGGCGGGGAGAAGCAGGTCGAACGCCGGGTCGTCGCTCAGCTCCTGGCCCTTATGGACGGCCTGGAGTCCAGGGGACAGATTGTGGTCATCGGGGCAACGAATATACCAAACACTCTCGATCCGGCGCTCCGCAGACCAGGACGGTTCGACCGGGAAATCTCCATTCCCATCCCCGACAAGAAGGGCAGGCATGAAATCCTGACCATCCACACGCGGGGAATGCCTCTGGCTGCCGACGTGGACCTCAGGAAGGTGGCTGAAATGACCCACGGCTACGTGGGGGCGGATCTGGAAGCCCTCGCAAAGGAGGCGGCAATGGCAAGCCTCCGGGAGCTGCTTCCGGAGATCGACATGGAAATGGAGGACATCCCCTACGACCGCCTTCTTGCCATGGATGTGCGCATGGACCATTTTCTCGAGGCCTTCAAGGAAGTGGAACCCTCGGCCATACGGGAAGTCTTCGTGGAGATTCCCGATGTCACCTGGAGGGATATCGGCGGGCTGGAGGAGATCAAGGAAGAGCTTCGTGACGCGGTCCAGTGGCCTCTGCAGCACGGTGATATTTTCGAGAAGTTCGACATCACACCGCCCAAGGGAATCATGCTCCACGGCGTTTCCGGAACCGGGAAAACCCTTCTGGCGAAGGCCCTGGCCCGGGAAAGCGGAGTGAATTTCATCTCCGTGAAGGGGCCCTCGCTCATGTCAAAATACGTGGGAGAAAGCGAGCGGGCCATAAGGGACGTTTTCAGGACCGCAAAACAGGCTTCCCCGTCCATACTGTATTTTGACGAGATCGAGTCGCTGGTGCCTGTGCGGGGCAAGGGAAGCGGCAGCGGGGCGAGCTTCACGGAACGGGTGATCAGCCAGTTTCTCGCTGAAATGAGCGGCATTGAGGAACTCAAGGGAGTGGTAATTCTGGCCACGACAAACCGTCTTGACCTTGTCGACCCCTCTCTGCTTTCGGGCGGCCGGTTCGACCTGATTCTTGAGCTTCCCCGCCCTGATGCCGAGGCCAGGGAGAGAATTTTCGAAATCCACCTGCGAAAAAAACCTCTTTCTTCCGATGTCCGCATCGCAACACTAGCCCGGCTTACCGACGGCAGAACGGGAGGCGATATCGCCTTCGTATGCAGAAAAGCCGCCATGCTCGCCGTGAGAGACCACCTGAAAACCGGAGGAGACGGAGAACTCCTCATGGAATGGCATCATTTCGAGTCCGCTCTGAAGGAACTCAAAGAGCTGCCTTCCATCTGCAGGCAGAACGAGGGAACCAAGTGAAAAAAGAGGGGGCCGTTCTTTCCAGGCAAGGCGTTCTCTTGGCGTGTTGATATTAATCGTTTTTAATGATGTAACTCTCCTTCAGAACTGCCCTGGGGAGAATTGTTGTGCAAAGAAAATATATTCTTAGAAAAAGAAGCCCCTGATAAAAACTGCAATCAGTGGCTTCTTTTTATTTTTACCAACACGTTAAGTAAACGCCTTGCTTTCCAGGCGGCCCCCTGGTTTATTTCCCTCCGTCGTCCAGCGGAAGAGGAGCTTCATCATCCCTGTCCTCCGGGTCGGGACCGTCGGCGGAGGTTTCCTGGGCGTCGTCCGGGACGTCCCCGGGTGCTCCAGGAGCCACACCTTCCGTCCTGGGGGTACCGTACAGCGCCCTGTAAATGTAAAGATTGGCCATCACTTTCCTGACATAGTCGTTGGTTTCCTCAAAACGGACCGATTCTATCCATTCGTCCAGAGGGACATCCTTCCTTCCGGCCAGCCACCGCCGGGCCGAGCCGCTTCCTCCGTTGTATGCGGCTACAGCCTGCTCCACGTTCCCGAAGGATTTCAGAAGACGGGCGATATGGGCCGTTCCGAGGATGATGTTCTGACCAGCGTTGTAAAGGTTATAGTTCTTCATTTCAAGGGCATTCGCCTCACTCCGGGCCGTGGCGGGCATGAGCTGCATAAGACCGGCGGCGCCCACCCAGCTTGTGGCATTGGGGTTGAAGGCGCTTTCCTGCCGCATTATGGCCCATATGATGTTTTCCTCCACCTTGAACCGTTCCGCAGCCTTTCTCACCTCGTCCAAAAAGGGCCGGGGATAGAGATATTCCATTCCCTTCCTGAAGAAAGAAGGCCCCCGGGTGATTTCGCCGGCAATCCGGCTAACTGCGGAATAGGCACCGAGGTGATCGCCGCTCCACTCTGAGAGCCGGGCTGCGCGGAAGAGGGATTTGGGGTCGCCCATCGAGAGCAGATGCCGCCGCGCATAGGTAATGAACCCCCACTGCTCGAGGTCCGAAGGGTTGTCCTGGGCCAGTGACCGGGGAACGTCAGGGACTATGGACAGTTTGTCCCTGCCGCTGAGAAAAGCGTAGATGGATAGAGGATGATTCTTCCGTATCTTTTCAAGGAAAGCGGCCTCCTTTTCCGGTATGTTCAGCCGCCCGTAGCCCCGGGCGATCCAGTAAAGAACCCTTGGGCGCCAGTTTCCGTCCATCCCGGAAACGATGCACTTTTCCCATTCCTGCACGGCTCCCTTGATGTCGCCCCTGTTCCACCTGTCCCATCCCCGGTTGTAGAGAATCCGGGTGGTGAAGGCCGACTCCGGTATGAGGGCGATGACTTTTTCCTCCAGTTCGCGCTTTTCTTTTCCCGAAGCGTGGGTCGAGAGGGAGTACAGGGCCCTCGCCCGTATGGCCCCCTCCCTGGAGGCGGCGACTTCCCTGAGCACCCTGAGGGCCCGTTCTTTCTGGGCTCTTCCTGCAAGGATGGATATTCTCCGTATGGCGGACTCGGCATAGCTCGTGCCGTTCCGGGCGAGGTAGCTCCACAGTTCGAGAGCCTCGCCGTATTTCTGCAGGCTGTAGAGGGAAAAGGCCCTGTAGTATCTCGCTTTTCTTCCATTGCGGGACTCGAGTGGAACCGCCTTGAGAAGGGGCACCGCTTTCCTGTGCTGTCCCCGAAGGTAGGCGGCATACCCAACGGCGAAATTCACGTCAGCCTTCCATGGCTTCGGCTGGGCTTCCAGGATTTTGAGGGCGGCGTTGTTTCTCGGATGGATACCGAGAAGGTTCAGGGCATAGGCAGTCTTGTCTCCGGGAAGTCCCAGGAGAAGCGTAAGGGCTGTCGACTGCTGGGCGGTGTTTTCAGCGAGGCTGTACATGCGCTGAAGATACTTTCTTCTTCCCGCGGCGTCCTCTTCATCGGTGAGGCGGTAGAGGGCATAGGCGACGTAATAGGCTATGTCCGCCGGCGCCTCGGAGAGGAACCTGGAGGCAGTCTGCCTCGCCTCGTCCTTTCTGCCGGTCCTCTCCATCCCAAGAATGGTCATGAGGGTGCCGTAGGGCTTTACTGACGCAGGCCAGTAAGAGGCTGTCCGTTGAAGAAGTTCAAGCGACTCGGCCCATTTTCCGCGAAACCAGAGAGAGTTTGCCGCAAGAGAACGTTCTCTCGGTGAGAGCGTGTCGCCTTTTTGAGCCAGCAGGGCATCCACCCCGCGCCAGTCCCGGGCGGTAAAGAGTTCGTCCATGCCGGAGGCGGCTCCTCCTGCCGGGAAAGCAAAAAGGAAAAAAATGATGGATAAAACACAGAAAACAACAGGCGCTTTCGGCAATCTGGGCACAGGCATCCCTCCTTTCACGGTATTCTCGGCATTATAGGGGAACGACGGAAAGAAATCTCCGGTAAAAAACCCTAATCAGAGGCAAACGGTGTTGCGTCCCTTTTTCTTCGCCCTGTAGAGCGCCTGGTCCGCCCCCATGAGCATCTCATCCGGCCCGCTGGAGGGAGGGCCCCATTCACATATACCGAGACTCGCGGTTACGGTAAAGGGAGTGCCGCTCCCTTGCAGCGGCGCGGGGAAAAAAGGTTTTTTTTCTATCACCGAACAGACCCTTTCGCAGATCTTGAGAGCATCGTCGCCCTTCAGGCCGGGAAAAACAAGAAGGAACTCTTCTCCCCCATACCGGCCAACGATATCATAGCTTCTCACTGCCGACCGGATACGCCGGGCCGCCTCGGCAAGGACCGAGTCGCCCGTCGCGTGACCGTAGCTGTCGTTGACCTCCTTGAAATGATCGAGGTCAAGAAGGGCGATGGCAAAAGACTCCCCTGATCTCTCCGAACGGGCAATTTCCCCTTCGAGGCCGTCTATGACGGCTTTCCTGTTGAGGAGGCCCGTGAGCGAATCATACATGGCTGCCTTCCGGAGCTGTTCCTGGAGGAGGAGAATTCGTTCTCCGACCTTTATCCGCATCTGCAGTTCCTGGGAATCGAAGGGCTTGGTCACATAATCGTCCGCCCCTGCGTCGAGGCCGGCGATGACGTTTTCCTTCTCTCCCTTGACGGTCAGCATGATGATGTACTGGTAGGGCTTCCCCTTTCGTGACCCCTCTTCCATTCGGAGCCTCCTGCAGATCTCCGGTCCGTTCAGGCCGGGAAGCATCCAGTCAAGGATCGCAAGGAGGGGGGGAGATTCTCCGTTTAATACCGAAAGGGCCTCCACGCCGTCGGAAAGGGACACAGCCTCGTACCCCCATTTTTCGAGCAGTGAGCGGAGCATGAACAAAGAGGTCGCTTCATCTTCGGCGATAAGTATTTTCATAGGTGTAATTCTTCCTTTCATTCTCCGGCGCTTTTCGAATATCCGTCTTCGCCGTGAAATATTTCTGCGAGAAACCTTCTCCGGGCCGCAAAAATGCCCGGCACCAGGGCGCGGGCATCCGAGATTTTGCCCGCTGCTGCCGCCTCTTCCACCGCAGCGGCCGCAGCCATGATTTCCCCGGATTCCACGTTTGCCGCGGCACCCCGCAGGTTATGGGCCTTCATCCTGGCTTCATCGAGATCACCGGACTCAAGAAGGGCGGCAAGTTCCCCGACAAGCTTCAGGGAGTCGCCCACGAACAGCTGTATGGTCTTTTCGCAGAGCTTTTCATCCCCGCCCATGCGGGCGAGGAGAATATCCCTTCTGAAGACGTTCTTTCCATTTCCGCCGTCACGGTTTGCAGTTCGTACGTTATTCGCCCCCAGGCTTTTCAGGAGAAGCCCGGCGAGATCCTCGGGGAGAACAGGTTTGGTTATGTAGTCCGTCATGCCAAACCTGAGGTACTTCTCCCTATCGGCAGGGAGTATGTTGGCCGTCATGGCGGCTACAGGTACCTGGTGGTCCAGAACGGGAGACGACGCATCCCTGATGGCGGCCACGGTTTCCAATCCATCCATCACCGGCATCTGGATATCCATGAACACAAAATCGTACCTTTTCAAAGAGAGTTTTTCAATGGCCGCGGCGCCGTCTTCCGCAGTTTCTATCTTCGGAACGCCTATTTTCTCGAGCAGCGAAACCGCCACCATCCTGCTTGTTTCGTTGTCCTCCACCACCAGCACAGAATATCCTGGAGGGAAACGGATAGCTGTCCCATCGTCGTCTTTCTCCCGGGACTTTCCGGGCAGAAGCTTCAGGGGAAGACAGAACCGGAGATGAGCTCCCCGCGCATTCCCAGGCTCGATGGATATTGAACCGCCCATGCCTTCAAGCAGACGCCTGGAGATCACGAGGCCGAGCCCCGTCCCGCCGTATTTTCTGGTGGTGGAGGGATCCCCCTGGACAAAGGGGCGGAAGAGCCTGGCCGCCTGCTCAGCGGAAATGCCGATTCCCGTGTCTCGAACGTCCACACGGAGAACGACCCACCCTTCATCCCCGGGAAGGATTTCGCCGAGGACGGAAACCTCGCCCTTCGATGTGAACTTCAGGGCATTCCCGATGACATTGCCGAAAACCTGGCGGATTCTGAGTGAATCTCCGGAGACAGTTTCTGGAACCTCTCCCGTGAGTTCCATCCTGAACCTGAGATTTTTCTGCCGCGCTCTCGGAAGAAAACTGCCCCGGATACTGTTCCAGAATTCAGTAAAATCGAAAGGAGCATCCTCGAAGGAGAGTCTCCCGGCTTCTATCCTGGAAAAGTCGAGGAGATCGTTGATAAGCCGCAGCAGGGAGGAGGATTCATCCCTCAGGATCCGTACCATATCGGCCTGCCGGGAGTCAAGGGAAGAGTCCTCGAGCAGGGTGGCCATGCCGAGAATACCGTTCAGGGGGGTTCGTATTTCATGACTGACGTTGGCGAGAAAGGTATCCCTGGCCCGCATGGCCTCGGCAAGGTTTCGCTCAGATTCCTCGAGCCGTTCGATTTTTTTGCTGAGCTCGCTGTTCAGGCCCCGGATCACCGTATAGAGTTCGGCGTTCTGGAGCAGTCCGGCTGCCGTGCTCAGAACCACGGTGAGGAACGCGAAGGACAGGTCGAGAATGTCGGCGTCGTCTTCTCCAAGGTATCCCATGAACATCCCTACAGTCCTGTTCTGGGTGGTCATGGAATGAAGGAGGATCTGTCCCCTGCCGTCGGTGGCTGTAACGATGACCGGCCTGTTCCTGTCCACAGCCCAGGCAAAGGTTCTGTCTTCAATGAGGGGGAGCATTTCCTGCTCGAGGAAGGGCTTTCCGGATGGAGGATCGCAGAACTCCAGGGACATGTCGAGACCGTCCTGGGAAAAGACGATGAAGGCCAGAGATTCGAAAGAAATGAAGGTACGCACCTTTCGGGCGCATTCCTCGAACAGGGTATGAAAGGAAAATTCTTCGTCCACCACCACGGAAAAGCCGAGGGAATCCACGGCTGATTCGAGGAGGCGCTTTGCGGCCTCCCGTTCCTTGGAGAGTATGGCCAGTTTTTCTTTCATCTTTTCCATGGAGTCTCCGCTCATCATTCCCGCCTCAGGCCACAAGGAAGATATGCATGATTTCCCGGATCTGCCGTTCTCCCTGGACAAGGACCGATTCAAGATCACCTTCGTCACGCCCGAGATACTCCCAAATCTCAGGGGCAACGGCGGAAAGATAGACCGATCCGCTGGTTCCCGTACGGAGTCCGTTGGCGATGTAATCCGCTGCATGAACAAAGGCCGCCTCTTCCGGCGCGTTTTCTTCAAGGGGCGAGTGGTGGAAATCGCAGAGCTTCCGGATGCTTTCAGGGATATTCCATTCCTCGAGAAGAACTTTGCCAACAGCGGCGTGGTCGAAGCCGAAGACCCTTTTTTCCGCCCGCCAGAGGGGAATCCGCTCAAAAAAAGAAAGCTCGAGGGCATAGGTCATCTCGGTCGGCGTCTTCGTATAAAGGATGATCCTTCCAAGGTCGTGGAGAAGACCGGCGAGGAAGAACCGTTCCTCGTTCCGCACCCTCTTCGAATATGCCAGCAGGCGGGAAAAAACACCGCATGCGATAGAGTGCTTCCAGAGGGCTTTCATGTCCACATACACGGGCGGCACATGGCGGAACACCGTCATGGTGGACACGGCAAGGGCGAGGGCTGTCAGCTCGTTCGACCCGATGATGGCGATGGCCCTCGGAATGGAGAGTATCGGGTTCGGGAAACCGTAAAAAGAGCTGTTCACAAGCCGGAGGAGACGTGCCGTAAGGCTGGGATCCTTGCCCACCACTTTTGCGATGGAAGTGGCGGAGCTGATCGGAGAGTTGATGACTTCCTGTATTTTAAAGTAGATGTCCGGGAACGAAACGAGCCTCACCTCGTTTTTTGCGAGACCGGAGGCGGAGAAGGTCCGGCCGAAGTGCCCCTCCGGCGGGCGCGGAAGCTGCTGTATTTGGGGAAGAGGGTCGGGCGTTTTGCCCGCAGCGATTCCCCCGGCAAATTTCCTGGTGCAGAAAGAACGAATTCCCGCCGGTGCCGGCGTTTCGCCATCCGAAGGGGGAAAATAGGAATCCACGTAGGCGGCGGCCGAACGGAGCGCCTCTTCCCGCAGATGCTCCTCCATCACTATTTCGCCGTCCTCGGCCCCTTCCACGGATGCCCCGGTGACACCCCATATCTTGAACATCCGGATTTGGTTTTCTTTCAGAACGGCCCCCCTGCCCAAGATAAATCTCCCGTTGGGAGCACACAGGTCTTCTTCGAGGATCATCCCCTCCCTGAGGTTATTCACACTCACCCTACCCATGACAGATCCGCTCCCGAAAAAGGGGAATTCCGCCTTTCCATTCAGTCCTCCGGCGGGGAGGAAAAAAGAGAAAGAATCTTGCTGCTTCCCTTGAGCCCCGATCCGGTGAGAACCGCCGCCACCGGGCCTTTCCTGCCGACCCCGCCCTCACGGGAAAGTCGTTCGGCCGCCGCCGCGACGATGGCGCTGGTGGGTTCAACGAAATAGCCTCTTCGGGCGAGTTCCACGCAGCCGTCCCAGATTTCCCTGTCGGAAAAGGAAAGGATGTCGCCGCCTGTTTTTTTCACCGCTTTGAGGACTTCTCTCCCCCGAACAGGTTCCGCGGAGCTTATGCCTTCCGCGATGGTTTCCCTCTTCTCCACTCTTTCCGGAGAAGACCTCCCTTTCCTGAACGCATCCTCCAGGGGTGCGCAGTTCCTGGGCTGAAGGGCGAATATTCTCGGCGGGGTATCTATTTCCCCGCTTGCATGGAGTTCGTCAAATGCCAGGGCACATCCGAGAACAAGGCTCCCCTGGCCCGCGGGAAGCAGAACTGCTTCCGGGGCGGTGAATCCGAGCTGCTCCCACAGTTCGAAAGCGAAGGTCTTGATCCCGTGGGCAAACCACGGACTCCAGTTGTGGCCGGCGTAAAATACGGTCTCAGCCGCCTTTTCCGCAGCTCTCGCGGTATCTTCCCTGGTTCCGGGAATCCGCTCCAGGAGTGCACCGTAGGAGGAGACCTGGACACACTTCCCTTCTGATGTGTAGTCTGGGACGAACACGCGGCATGCAATGCCTGCCCTGGCACAGTAGGCCGCCATGGAGGCTCCCGCGTTTCCGGATGAGTCCTCGATGACTTCCCGGACTCCCAGTTCCCGGAGTCTGCTCACCAGGTAGGCCATCCCCCGGTCCTTGTAGGAGCCGGTAGGACAGACAAAGTCAAGTTTGAGGAAGAGATTCAGGCCGTTCCATTCTTCCCGGACAAGGGGGGTCCATCCCTCACCGAAGGACACCTTCTCCTCCGGTCTTTCCAGGGGAAGAGAAGATCCGTAGCGCCACATCCCCTGCTCACCGGAACGTATCCGGCTTCCGTTCATGGGGAATATGCCGCCGAAGTCCGCATCAAGAGGAGCTCCGCAGCTACAGCGCCACCTGAGACTGTCTTCCGGAACCGTCGCACCGCAGAGAGAGCATCGAAGCATCATTTTGCCGCCATTCGTCATAATAGGATATTATACGTAATTCTCCCCTTCCCTGCATGAAAAAAATAGGCGAGAATGAAAAAGAAACAAAGTTTGAAAGACAATCTCGGGAATTTTATCAAGGAAAAAGGAGGAGAAGGATGTGAAAAAAATAATATGGAAGCTCCTTCCCGCCGTTTCTCTTCTGGCCCTTCTTTTCACCGGAACGCTGGAAGCCGCCATTGACCAGGCCGCGGTAAACCGCGCCTGGAAGACCATTTCAGCAGCGGCAGGAATCGAGCATGAACCGGTCAACTTCGAGAACAAAAAGGAACCTAACGCATGGGTGGAGTTTTCGCCAGGCAATCATTCGGTCCATGTCACTACCGGGCTGATGGCCATACTCGACCACGAGGACGAAATAGCGGGCATTCTCGCCCACGAGGTTGGGCACATACAGCTTGGACATTACAACAGTTCCGTAGGGCGCAGCCTCCTCTGGGGACTTCTTTCCCGTGCCTTTGAAGGAAATGCTGCCCGTGAGATTGTCGGAGGCGTCGGCATGGCCCTGGCGGAATCGGGCTTCAGCAGGGAACAGGAAGTGGCCGCGGACGACTACGGCATCCAGACAGCCTTCGCCGCCGGTTACAGCCCGTGGGGACTCGTCCGGGCAATGGAAAAAATAAAGGCCGCAGGGTACAAGACCTCTCCGAACGGATTCAACTCCCACCCCCCTACGGACAGGCGGCTTCTTCACCTGAGAAATAACGCATCGGCGATAGAACCACGAAAATGACGAAATAAACGATCCAATAATTGTCGCTGTTTCAGAAACCGGAACCTGTGCAACACAACAGCCTTTCGCTTCCCTAAATCCGCACCCCAGCGGGGAGTGTCACAGGGACCGATTGGGCGGGGGGGCGAATTGTCGTTCGTGACAACTGCCCAAGCGAGTCCCGCGGCTCCCCGCGTTCGCCGGCTGCCTGCCTGTGAAACCGACATCCGTGTCGGTTTCTCTCGCCTCAGGCGCCCTTCCCCAGGGGCCTCTCCGCAAAGAGCGCGGAGCGAGATCTCTTCTCCCCTGGGGAGGGCGAATTCACCGTATGCCCGGCGACACTCCCTCTGCCTGAAAAATGAGCGGATTTAGGTTACGCCGCTTCCCTTCTTCGTGCTATAATATAGTTGTATTATCGGTTTTTTTGTTTCTATGGCGTAAAATCCGAATAATTAGTGAAGAAGCGGACAAATTAAGGGAGGCGAAGAAATGAGCGGGATTTGGCAGGACAACTTCAGTTCCGTGGCGAAGAACAACCGGCCGTCACCGATCCGGGAAATGCTGGCAGTGATCAAGCAGCCCGGCATGATCTCCTTCGCGGGAGGCATGCCTGCCCCCGAAGTTTTCCCGGTGGACCAGTTCTACGAGGGGGCCCACATCCTCAAGGATCAGGGTAAGGAACTTCTTCAGTACGGTACCACCGAAGGATATCCCCCACTCAAGGAATTCCTTGCAGCATGGACTGCCCCCCGGATGGGGCGGAAGGTCGCACCTGAAGAAATGCTGATTACCACCGGCTCCCAGCAGGCCCTTGACCTTTTCGCATGGTCCATGATCGACAAGGGGGATTACGTTATTACCGAAGACCCATCCTACCTTGCCGCTCTCACCGTGTTCTTCAACCACGGCGGCAGCTTCCTCGGTGTTCCCACTGACCGCAACGGGATGCAGGTGGACCTTCTCCCCGGCATCATCGAAAAAGCCCGCTCAGAAGGGAAGAAGATCAAGTTCATCTACACTATCGTGAATTTCCACAACCCCGGCGGATCGACCATGTCCGTGGAACGGCGAAAAAAACTTGTGGATATTTCCAAACAATACAATATCCCCATTTTCGAGGACGATCCATATGGGTATGTCAGGTACGAAGGCGACCATCTGCCGTCCATATTCTCGTTCCACGACCAGGGAGGCGTAATCTATGCCGGGTCCTTCTCGAAGATCCTGTCACCAGGAACCCGCGTAGGATGGGTAACGGGGGCGAAGGAAATCATCCGGAATCTCACAGTGTTCAAACAGGGGACCGATCTGTGCTCCAGCACCATCACCCAGGCCCTGGTAGCGGAGTACTGCATCAACGGCCACCTTGACCGCCATCTCCCAGTGATCATCGACAACTACAAGGTGAAACGGGACGCCATGGAAAAGAGCTTCGAGAAACACCTCGCGCCCCTGGGAGTCACCTGGGTCAAGCCGGAAGGGGGCTTTTTTTACTGGCTGAAATTCCCCACGGTAAACACTAATGATCTTTTCAAAAGGGCCATCGAGAAGAAAGTGGCCTTTGTTCCCGGTGACCCTTTCTGCCCTACCGCAGGCGCCGGCATCCACAATGCGCGGCTGTGCTACACCTTCCCGTCCCCGGAAATCATCGAGGAGGGCGTGAAGCGCCTCGCCGAGGCGGTCAACGAACTGGCCATTCCAGCCGTACACTGAGATTTCCCCCGGACGCAGAAAAAATCCCCCCCGAAAAAGGGGGGATTTTTTCTGCGTCCGGGGGAAATTTGATGTAATATACCAAAGTGAGCGGAAAAGAAGCCGGAGGGGGAGAGAACGATGGGTTCGATGAGTCCGCACATCGGTGAAAGAGATACTATTGCCGCCATTGCTACAGCCTGGGGTGAAGCGGGCATAGCCATTGTCCGCCTGTCTGGACCGGAAGCGAGGGTTCTTGCCGACAGGCAGCTTTCTCTTGCCGTCCCTCTTGCGGAAATTCCCTCCAGATACCTCCGGAACGGCTATCTTCTCGACGAAAAGGGTGTCGCCATCGACCAAGTACTCGCCGTGTGGTTTGCCCCCCCGAAAAGCTACACGGGGGAAGAAGTTGTGGAAATCCACACCCACGGCGGCACCCTGGTAGCTCAGAAATGCCTGGAGATTCTCCTCTGCCGGGGAGCCCGCCTCGCCGAGCCCGGAGAGTTCACGAAACGGGCGTTCCTGTCCGGCAGGATCGACCTGACCCAGGCGGAAGCTGTCCTGGGGATCATCCGCTCCCGGAGCGACGAGGCTCTCCGGGCCGCAGCCCGGACGTTGAAGGGAGAACTTGCTTCCTTTGCGAAGGACATCTACGACGAGCTGCTGGCTCTCTCGGGGAAAATGGAAGTTTCCCTCGACTTTCCTGAGGAAGACCTCCCCTACGGAAGCGACGAGGATACGGACCATTCCCTCCAGACAATCCGCCAAAGTCTGGAGGACCTGCTGGACCGATGCGCCACGGGGTTTCTTCTCCGGGAAGGGATCAGGGTGGCCATCGTGGGCAGGCCGAACGTGGGGAAATCTTCCCTTCTCAACGCTCTTCTCAGGGAGTCGAGGGCGATTGTCACGGCCATTCCCGGCACCACAAGGGACCTCATCGAGGAAGTGCTCACATACCGCGGCATACCCCTTCGCCTGGTTGACACGGCCGGAATGGGAGTACCCTCAGACGAGGTGGAGGCCATCGGGATCTCCCTGGCCGAGGAGGCCTTCACGAATGCTGACGTGCGCATCTGGGTGGTCGACGGAAGCGCTCCTCCGGCCCCCTTCGACTTTGACATGGCGGAACGGCTGCGGGATCTCGTCCACGTGGTGGCAGTGAACAAATCGGACCTTCCTCCCGGAAAGGATGATACCGGAAGAACCACAGAAGAGGCGATTTCCGAGCTTCTGCCCGAAAGTCCCATACTTTCCATATCTGCAAAGAAGGGAACCGGACTGGACAATCTGAAGGATGCCGTGGTCTCCTCCATTGCAGGCGGAGGGGCTCTGGATTCGGGGCTGAACACGTCCGCCAGGCAGGTGAACGAGATCCGTGCCGCCATCGGTTTTCTCAAGGATGCCTCCGCGGCCCTTGAAGCAGGGCTGGGACAGGACATCGCCGGATCCTGCGTCAGCGAGGCCCGGTCCGCCATGGAACGTCTTCTCGGCATTTCCGGCGACGATACCCTGCTCGACTACATTTTCAGCCAGTTCTGCGTGGGAAAATAAGCCGCGGGGAGGAGTTCTGAGGCTCCTCCCCGTTCTGGAGCTACAGGATGGACAAAAGGTACTGCAGGCAGGTCCTGACGCCGAAACCGCTGGCTCCCTTGCCGTAGACAGAATACTCGTCCTTGTTGAAGTCTACACCCGCAATGTCGAGATGGGCCCAGGAGATCCCCTCCCCGACGAACTCTCGAAGAAACCGTGCAGCAAAGATGGCCCCGCCGTATCTGCTTCCTGAATTCACAAGGTCCGCCACGGGGGACTTCATGGATTCCGCTATCCTCTCATCATCCTCAGGAAGCCGCCACAGTCGTTCTCCCCTCGTCTTTCCTGCTTCGAGAAGGTCCTTGGCAAGACCATCGTCAGGGGTAAAGAGGCCGGCAATGGACGTTCCCAGGGCCACAGCACAGGCTCCGGTAAGGGTTGCCATGTCGATGATGACATCGGGGCGGAGTTCCGAAGCGTAACTCAGGGCGTCGGCGAGGATAAGCCGCCCCTCGGCGTCGGTGTTGTCGATTTCCACGGTTTTGCCGTTCCTCATCCGGAGAATATCGTCGGGACGGAACGCCTTGCCGCCCGGCATGTTCTCCGCGAGGGGCACTATTCCGTGAACCTCCATGGGAAGCTTCATTTTCGCCGCAGCGCGGAGCAGGGCAAAAACATTGCACGCCCCGGATTTGTCGCTCTTCATGGACCGGATGAAGTCGCCGGGCTTGATGTTCAGTCCCCCGCTGTCAAAGGTGATGCCCTTCCCGACGAAGACCACTTTCCGGAGATGTTTTCCTTCGGGTTTCCAAGAGAGACGGACCAGCCTCGGGGGCGTCGAGGATGCCATTCCCACGGAATAAAGCCCCTCCATCCCCTCTTCAAGAATTTTCCTTTCGTCCCAGACTTCCGCCTCAAGGCCGAAATCCCGGGCTTCTGCAAGGGCATACTCTGCCAGCGTCACGGGGTTGGACCTGTTCCCCGGCTCGTTGGCCAGGTCGCGGGCCATGTTCTGGGCGCACGCGAGCATTTTTCCCAGGGAGAGCCCTTCCTCGTCGCCGCAGTACAGGATAAATTCATCCGGTTCGGGAAGCCTGTCTTCCTCCTTCCGGGTCTTGTATTTTTCGAAGGAATAGCTTCCTAGCTCCACTCCCTCCGCCACGGCACAGCTCACGTTCCGGTCTGAAGGAACCGGCAGGAGGGCGGAAATGCGGGATACCCCGTCCCCTTTCGCCCTCCGGACAAGTTCCGCCGTCCTGGAACGTACGCCGTCCTCCCCGAAATCCTTTCTTTCACCAAGGCCGACAAGGTAGAGCAGCGAAAGGGAAGAACCCGGAAGGAGGGTCTTCGCGATCTTTCCTTTTTTCGCTCCGAACGAGGGATCATCGAGCAGGGCCGCAGCCGCCGCCGCGTCTTCGGGTGAAAGGATGCCCTCCGGGAGAGGTTCTCCCGAAAATACATACAAAGCCGCGGCCCCGCTCCCGGACACGATTCCGCCGGAAAGGGGAGATGCTGTTGTCTTCATTGAATTCACACTCCTTGAATACTCATTTTTCCCCTGCAGGGGATGCTATTTTTTTCGTGTTGACGAACCATACTCCGGTGAAAACAAGAACACCTCCGGCAATCATGGAAAGGGTGACGGTCTCGCCGAGAAAGGCCGCTGAGAGAAGCACGGCCACCACGGGATTGATGTAGAGGAAGCTTCCCGCCTCGGATGCGGGAAGCTCCCGGAGGGCATCGTACCAGAAAAGATAGGCAAGGGCGGAGCAGCACACCCCGAGAAACAGGATATTGGCCCAGGCTCCCGGAGAAATGGACCGGATTTCCGAAACCCCTCCGAAAAAGAGAAAGGGAAGGGTGGCGAACAGCCATCCGAAAGAAAGGGCATAAGCCATCCCGAGTTCAGGGGAGGTTTTCCTGAGAGCCTTCCGGGAAAAGACGGAAAAAAGCCCCCAAGAAAAGACACTGACCACCATGAGCAACTCTCCCCGGCTGTAGCCTCTCCTCAGGAAGACGCCGGGGTCGCCTTTGGAGAGAATGACCAGCACACCGAAAGCAGCTAGAAGGATCCCGCCTTTCTTTCTCCCGTCGAGCCTCTCGCCGAGAATAAGGGCCCCCAGGAGGGCTATGGCGATGGGGTTCGCGGCCACGATGAGCCCCGACATGCCCGCCGAGACGGTTTTCAGGGCAAATGCCTGGAGAGCGTTGTGAAAAAAGACCCCGAGAAAACCCAGCCCGGCGAAGACAGCCGCTTCCTTCAGGGGAAGAAAGCGAATCCTTCCCCTGAGAAGAAGGGACAGGAGCAGCGCCGCCACTCCTGTCCCGAAACGGAGCCAGATCAGAGTCGTGAAGGAGACTTCCGCGACCGCAACCTTGATGGAAGGCAGCGAACCTCCCCACGCAACAACTGCAATGAAGGCCTTGAGCCGTGCCTTGGCGGTGGGTGTCATTGTGCTTCACCGGAGGGAGAGGAATCTCTTCCGGTAGCATCCAAATTTTCGACAAGAAGGGCGGAAAGCCTTCCGGCGAAACGGGCAGGATCCGCTATCTGCCCTCCTTCCGCGAGAACACACTGGTCATGGAGGAGGAAGGCGTATTCCCTCACTTTTTCTTCCGATCCTCCCGTAGCGAGCAGCCTGTCCATTTTCACAATCACCGGGTGATCCGGGTTGATTTCCATAATGCGTTTCATGAGAGGGACCTCCCTGCCCATGGACCGGAGGATGCGCTCCATGTTGAAAGATGTCCCGTCGTCATCGCTTACCAGGCAGGCCGGTGAATCCGTGAGGCGTGAGGAAATTTTCACGTCCTTTACCGTTTCCGAGAGGACCTCCTTCAAAAATGAGGCGAGTCCTTCCGGCCGGGGAGCGTCTTTCCCCCTTTCCTCGGGAGGCAGGGCATCCTCCCGTTCGAGAGACCGGAATTCCTTCCCCCTGAAGTGCGGGAGGGTGGGAGCGATCACCTCGTCAACCGGGTCGGCGAGAAGCAGCACGTCATAGCCTTTCTCCCGGCACCGTTCGAGAAGGGGGGAGTTCCTGAGCACCTGGAGCTTCTTTCCCGTTATATAGTAAATCTCCTGCTGTCCCTCTTTCATTGCCTCAACGTATTCGCCGAGGGAAAGAAAACCATCCCCCGAGGAAGCGGAAGGGAAGAGACAGATTTCTAGGATGGCCTCCCGGTTTTCCTTTTCGGTGCCGTCGAAGGAAGCAAGGCCTTCCTTGATAACCGGCCCGAACTCCTTCCAGAGGCGAACGTATTTCTCCCTGTCGTCGGCCATCATTTTTTTCAGCGCGGCAAGGACCCGCCGGACAAGGCTCTTCCTGATGATCCGGACGAGGGGATCCTCCTGGAGGATTTCCCTTGAGATGTTGAGCGGAAGGTCCTCGGAATCCACCACGCCTCTTAGAAAGCGAAGCCAGGACGGAACCAGGTCCCGGCAGTCGTTCATGATGAACACGTTGCGGATATAGAGGCTCACGCCCTCGCTCCGTGGCGCGTAATGAAGATCGAAGGGAGCTTTCGACGGGAAAAACAGGATTCCCCGGAATTCAGTTCCTCCCTCCACGGAGAAAACAACCCTGCCGAGGGGCGGCTCCCAGTCGGAGGCGATATGTTTGTAAAATTCTTCGTATTCTTGGTCGGTCACGTCTTTTTCCGGACGGCGCCAGAGGGCCTTTCCTGAGTTCAGGACCAGGTCCTCAGCCTCTTCTCCGCCTTCAGGCGTCTTTGAAACGGACATCACGATGGGATAGGAGATGAAATCGGAGTACCTTTTCACGATGTCCCGAAGGGTCCACTCGTCGGCGTAATCCCGTTCGCCCTTTTCCCGGTCGGGCGTTTTGAGGTGAAGGATCACTGTGGTCCCGGGCTCGTTCCGTTCAGCCTCCTCAAGAGTATAAGTGCCGTCACCGGGGGAAGAAAAACGCCAACCTTTCCCTTCTCCGAGACGACGGGTCACCACTTCCACACGGTCGGCTACCATGAAGGCGGAATAAAACCCCACTCCGAACCGGCCGATAAGACTTTCGGCCCCCACCGACTCTCTGCCGGCCTTCATGGCCGCGAGAAATTCCCCGGTTCCGGACCTGGCGATGGTACCGATGTAGTTCGTAAGTTCTTCCCTGTTCATCCCGACCCCGTTGTCAGAGACAAAGAGAGTCCGTCCCTCTGCGCCCCGGGAAATCCGGATCGATGGGGCAGAAAGGCCCGACTCCCCTTCCCTGTCGGCAAACTCCGGGTGGGCGAGAAGTTCAAGGCGGCGCTTGTCGAGGGCGTCGGAAGCGTTGGAAATCAGTTCCCGAAGAAAAATATCCCTGTTGGAATACACCGAATGGATCATGAGGTCGAGAAGTTGCTTCGCCTCGGCCTGAAAAGAAAAACGTTCCTGCTCCATGACTATCCTCCTGCTTCTTTTCGTTGTTTTTCGCGGACTGATGGGCCGCGGATTTTTCCGTTCAAAAAGCCGGGGACGATGCTTTCCGGCAGCACCGTCCCCCGGGAAATGCCTTATTGTGAAAAAAAGCCCTATTCGGCCGGGGCCGGTTCATAATCGCTCATGGCCTGCTTCAGGCTCACCAGGGCGAGATACATTTCCTTGATTGCCGTGAGATGTTCCGTCTTGACCTTCTGGTTTTCAACCTGTGCGTTCAGGAGGTCGATCTGGGCCCCCATGCCTTCCTTATACATAAGCTGGGTGATAATGAGCTCCTCGTCAGAACGAGCAAGCTGCTTCCTCTTGCTGCTTTCCAAGGCCACCGCTTTTTCCCACTGGTTGAGGGCTTGCACCACGTCTTCCCGGACCTGGTTTTTCCTGGATTCCAGGGTCTTCTCCGTCGCTTCGATGGTCTTTGCCTTGTCAGCCACGTCCTCCTTCGTTTTTCCTCCGTCATACACGGGGATGGAAACGTTCATGGAGAGAAGGAACTCCTTCTCCGTGGGAGATGAATTGTCGTTGTCGGTAAGTACCATGTACCCAACAGATCCTTCCACAGTTGGGGCCATTCCCTTCGCGGCGAGAGTCTTCATCACTCTTGCCCGTTCAAGGGCCGTTTCGGCCGACCGGACGTCGTTCCTCCGGCCCATGGCCTTTTCAACTCCTGCCTGAACTGAAAGGGAGGGAACGAGGAGGCTTTCCTCCTTCGGTTCGAAATCCAGCCCGCCGGCAAGGGTCGCCATCCGGGCCAGGGTGTCTCTGTAGGCCGATTCCGCTTCCACAACGAGGCTTTCCGCCTCCTCCACCTTCGCCTGGGCACGGATGATGTCCAGTCGGGGGATAAGTTGCTGCCTGAACTTCTCCTCTGTAATTCTCAGGTCTTCTTTCCTCTGGTTCAGGATGCCCCTCTGCAGAAAAATGTTCTGCCGGGCGATAAAGGACTGCCAGTAAAGACTTTCCGCGGCTGCAAGGGTGTTGTTCACAAGGGCGAGATGGTCGGAGACCAGTCCGTTGTACTGAAGAAGGAGCTGCCGTTCCTGGTCTCCGTAGACTCCGCTCACGTCAAAACGGTGGGTGATTGCGGCCGAGAGGGAATAATTTCCACGCTCACCCATAGTGCTGCGCTCCTGTGAGGAGTAGGTATCGCTAAGCCAGGTAGTGTTTCCCCTGACCCCTACGGACGGGCGCTGATCTGCCACGGAAGACCGGACTGTATGACGGAACGCCTCCAGGCGCTTGTAGGAAGACTGGAGCACCGGGTTGCTCTCCCGCACAGCGAGAAGAAACTCGTCGAGGGACATCTCCGCCGCAACCGCCGACGGGGAAAAAACCCACACCAGGAATGCCGCCGCGAGCATGGTTATTTTGAAGCTCTTTCCCATGAATGTTCCTCCTCGAACGTTTCCGCATGCTCCCCGCAGCATCGGCCTTGTGGGAAAGTAAAAAGAACGATAACCCGTGAAGCAATTTCTGCTTGCCTTTTCTCCGCTGTTTGAGTATAGATATTCAGCCTCATTCCTGTCAAGAAACTGTCAGGCCCCTAAATCCGAACCCCAGAGGGAGTGTCACCGGGGAATGTTTGGGCCACCGGCAACACTCCCTCTGCCTGAAAAATTTGCGGATTTAGGTTTAGGTGATTAGCAACTTGACAAATCATAAATCTTCCGGATAATAGATCTGGTGTAATGGAGGGAAGATTTCGAGTGGACCCCCGGAACGGGGTCCACTCTTTTTTGAGGGCGAAAGACGGAGGCGTCTATGCCCTTCCCTTCTTTCGAATCTCAAGGAGGAACATTAATTAATGAATGAAAATGGTTTCGCGAGCTACGAACTGCGGGAAGAACTGCTTCTCGCCCTGCAAAAGAAAGGATTCTCCATCCCGACCCCGGTACAGGAAAAAGTCCTCGCCATGGAAAATTTTGAGACGGACCTTATCGTCCGGGCAAAGACAGGCTCCGGAAAAACTCTTGCTTTTCTGCTGCCTCTTCTCCAGGAAATGAATCTTCCCCAATCCTCACCCCGGATTCTCGTCCTCTCCCCCACCCGGGAACTGGCCCAGCAAACCGCCCGTGAGGCGGAGTGGCTTTCACGGTACATGGATATATCGGTCGCCACTCTTGTGGGAGGTCTCGACATGTCCACCCAGATCCGTTCTCTCAAGGACGGTGCTGTTATCGTCGTCGGTACGCCGGGAAGAACCCTTGACCATGTGAACAGGGGGACCCTCAGAGCTGACGGTATCCATTCCGTCATCCTGGATGAGGGAGACCACATGCTTGACATGGGATTTCGGGATGAACTCGAAGGCATTCTCGACGCCCTTCCTCAGCGGGAGCGGACATGGCTTTTCTCCGCAACCATGCCCAGGGAAGTCAGGGAACTCTCGAAAAAATATCTTTCCGATCCTGTGTCCATCTCCCTTGTGGAGGACGGGGAACAGCACGAGGATATCGTCCACCGGGCATACCTCGTTCCCTTAAGGCACAAAATGGAAGGACTGGTGAACGTTCTCCTCTGGGAACGGCCGAAGCGGGGGCTGATCTTCTGCCACACCCGGCTGGAAACCATGTCCGTGGCCCAGCGGCTTTCCGCGGAAGGTTTCAGCGCCGGATCGCTCCATGGAGAAATGACCCAGAGAGAGCGTAATGCCGTTCTCGGTTCCTTCAAAAACGGGCACCTGCCGCTGCTTGTCGCGACGAACGTGGCTGCCCGAGGGCTCGACGTGGAGGGGGTGACGCACGTCATCCAGATCGGACTGCCCGACGACAGGGACACCTTTGTGCACAGGAGCGGACGGACAGGCCGGGCCGGACGTGAGGGGACGGACATCCTCCTTCTTTCCCCCCAGGAGGCAGAGAAATTCAAGTATATGCTCGGTTCGGCAAAGGTGACCGTTGAATGGAAGAATGTCCCCGATCTTGACGCCATCTCAAAGGTGCAGAGAGAGATCGCGGAAGAAAAACTTCTCACCGTGACGGAAGCCGGAGAGAACGAGGATTACCTCCTGTGGGCCGAGGATCTTCTTTCCAGAGTCAACGGGAAGAACCTCGTCGCAAGGCTGCTCTGGACACTGTTTTCAAAACGGTCTGCCGGATACAACCTCTCCTCCGAACTGGAACGGGAACTCCGCAGAAAGAGCCGCTTCACCGGAGAAAAGGACCGGACTCCGGGGACAAGGACACTCAAGGGAAGGCGCCCCAAGGGAACAATGCTCCGCCTGAGCAAGGGGCTGTCTGACGGATGGGACGTCGGCAGGGTTCTGAGCTCCGTATGCACATCGCTGAACGTGGATCGTTCGGAGGTCGGCGCCATCAGGATGAAGGACGATCATGTCCTTGTGGAACTGCTTCCCGTGGCCCTCTCCCGGTTCGAAGAGGATAGCCGCGGCCTGGAACGGTGCGGTCTCCTGGAAGAGGGCAAAAGCAGGGATTTCATCCTTCCCGCGTCCAGTCAGCCCCAGCAGGTAAGGGGGCGTCCATCAGGCGCAAACCGGCCCAGGAGGCAGGGCAAGCCGGAATACAGAGGCAAATAAAGAAAAAAGTAAAGCAAAAAGACCGCCGGCTCTTCAGAACCGGCGGTCTTTTTTCCCTTGGTTTAATGTAAATCGAGGGAAGGGTTACGCTTTGTGAACGTTCGCAGCCTGAGGTCCCTTTTCGCCGTCGACGACGTCGAAAGAAACCTTCTGCCCCTCGGCGAGGGTCTTGAACCCATCACCAACAATGGCGCTGAAATGAACGAAAACGTCCTTGCCCTCGTCCGTTGTAATGAAACCATACCCTTTGCTATCGTTAAACCACTTCACTGTTCCCTGACTCATCCAAAGACAGCCTCCTAAAACTTTATTAAATTCGCGGCCTAAGCCACTACTGAACAATATAGGATTTTTCCGTTGATGTCAAGGAAAAATTTTCTTTCCGGGAAAGATTTCGACCCTTTTTTCCTGTTTTTCCGTCTTTTTGCCCTGAGAAAAGAAATTAAATAAAAAGGCTTTTCATTAGCCGAAACTTAATGGTCCTCTCAGGATGTTTTTTTCAGCGTCCCCTCATTTTTAACCGATCCGGTTTCGGGGATGAAGAGGACAGAAAGAAAGGAGAGGACGGCTGAAACGAGAGGGAGCATGAAGGCCATTCTGTAGGCTCCCGCCGGAGTGAGGTGTGCAAAAAGATCAATAACCCATCCCATCACGGAAGTGCAGAGCGCTATGGAAAGGAAGCCGGCAGCGTTGAGTATGGAAATGGCCAGTCCGGTGTATTTTTCCGAGGTAAGCTCCTTGGCCACCGACCATGCGAGGACAAAGGCTGTATTCGTTATGCCGAGAAGGAAAAAAACGGGTTTTAACCACCCGAGAGGAGGCGTTCCGTTTTTCGACAGGAGAATCACCGCCCACAAAACCATGTGGAGCACCGAGCTGACCAGCATGGGGGCTTTTCTTCTTCCCAGACGGTCGGATATCCAGCCGGTGATGGCCCCCCCTGCCATTATCCCGAAGATGAGGGTCACACTATAGGAGGACGCTTCCTGGACTGAAAGCCCGTAGGCGTTCACCAGCCACGGAATGCCCCAAGTACTGATAAGGGCAAAAAATCCGGCCTGGTTGAAGAGGTAAAAAAGTGTCGTCGGAAAGATGCCTCTGACCGAGAGGACATTTTTCAGTCCCGAAACAACGGAAAAGGGATCCGGCGGCAGGTTTGCCCTGGCGATTTCCCTTTCGTTTACCGGAGGAAGTCCCATATCCTGGGGTCTGTTCCGGATAAACCGGAAACAAAGCGCCGCAATTGCGAGCGTGAGGAGACCTATGGCCACAAAACCCGCTCTCCAGGAAACCACGGAGATGAGAAGAGCCAACGGCCCTTGGGAGAAAATGCCCCCGGCATTGCCCACCAGAGTCGTGGCTCCGGAAATAGTGGCAAATTCCCTGTCGCGGAACCACTGGGACTGAATCTTCATGATGGAGACAAAAACGGTGGATACGCCAATACCGACGAGAAATCTCCCCAGGAAAAGCCAGGATAAGGAGGGTGCGAATCCGAAGATGACCGATCCTGCCCCGGCAAGAAACATTCCGAGGGAGACCGTGATCCTTGCCCCGAGTGAATCGGCGAGGAACCCTACCGGTATCTGCATGATCATGTACGCGTAGAAATACATGGAGGCCATGGCGCCAAAAGAGGTTGCGCTGAGGGAAAAGTCTCTCGTCACATCGTCCTTCACCACCGCCGCGGCGAAACGGTGAAAGAAGACCACCATGAAAGCAAAAACCATAACCCCCCACACAATCCAGCGATAGGAGAGGGCCTTCTTCATCCCATCCCCGCTTCCGTCTCTGAATTCTCCGGAATGCTGCTCTGCCATTGTCTCTCCTCTTTTCCCCGTGTTCTTCCCCGGCATACAAACCGCCGGAGTGATGCGTAAAAAGAAATAATACCATTGAAATCCTCATTTTCCTCTTTTTTCCCCGGAAAATTCACCGTATAATCAGGTTCATCAAGAAAGCTGGAAGGAGGCGGGGCCGTGATCCGGATTTCGGATATTAGAATACAGACGGGAGAGCGATCCCTCTTCCAGGACCTTTCGTGGACCATTCTTCCGGGGTCCCGTACCGGTCTCGTGGGAAACAACGGAGCAGGGAAGACAACGCTGCTCCGGATCATGACAGGAGAGACGACTGTGGACTCCGGAACGGTCACGGTTTCAAAAGGCCTCAGGGTGGGTTATCTGCCCCAGGACCTGGTGGAACTGCCCGACGTGCCCGTTCTCTCTTTTTTGCGTTCCAGAACGGGCCTCGCGGCCGTGGAGGACGAGCTTGCAGTCTGCACCGGACGGCTGTCCGGACTACCCTCGGAATCCCCGGAACACGCACGGGAACTCAGTCGCCACGACCTTCTTCTGAAACAGTTCGAGTCCCTCGGCGGATATGCTTTTGACGCCATGGCGGGGAAGATCCTGTCAGGTCTCGGCTTTTCACAGGGCGACAAGGACAGGACCACCGGAAGCTTTTCGGGCGGTTGGAAAATGAGGATTCATCTTGCCGGGCTTCTTCTTATCCGCCCGGACATCCTGCTGCTGGACGAACCGACGAACCACCTTGACACGGAGAGCATGGAGTGGCTGGAAGGGTGGCTTTCGGGTTTTCGCGGGACGATCGTGGCCGTCTCCCATGACCGGAGGTTTCTCGACAAAATTTGCACATCAATCGCGGAACTCTCTTTCGGTAAGATATCCCTGTACCGGGGCAATTTCTCGGACTACTTGGACGAGAGGGAAAGGCGGCTTGAAGAACTCCGACGGCAGGAACGCCTCCAGAAGGAAGAACTGGCCCGCATGGAGGAATTCATCGAACGGTTCCGCTACAAGGCCTCAAAGGCGGCGTCAGTACAGAGCAGGATCAAGCGGCTCGAGAAAATAAACCTGGTTGAAATCAAGGAAGACACGAAAACGGTGTCCTTTCGCTTACCTCCCTGCGTTCGCAGCGGGCTCGACGTGATCTCCATGGAAAAGGGAGAAAAAAAATACGGGGATCAGACCGTTTTTTCCGACGCATCCCTGACAATCAAACGGGGAGAAAAAATTGCTCTGGTCGGAGTCAACGGAGCCGGTAAATCCACCCTCTCCAGGATCCTGAGCGGAACGGAGGAGCTCACTTCGGGAACGGTACGAACAGGACACAATGTTCGGATCGCTTTTTTCTCCCAGCAGTCGTCTGAGAACCTGGATTATTCCAAGACTGTGTGGGAAACCCTCTCGGGCCGTAATCCAGCATGGACGGCCCAGGACAAGCGCAATCTCCTCGGGGCTTTTCTTTTCAGCGGCGATGACATTTTCAAATCCGTTTCGGTGCTTTCGGGAGGAGAAAAATCCCGGCTTGCCCTGCTGAAGCTCCTGATGGAAGAGGCCAACTGCCTCGTTCTCGACGAACCTACGAACCACCTGGATATGCAGACCAAGGACCTTTTCCAAAGAGCCCTCCTGGAATACGACGGCACCCTGGTCATCGTATCCCATGACCGTTACTTTCTGGACAACCTGGCGACCAGGGTGGTGGAAATCGCCTCGGGGAAACTTATCGACTATCAGGGAAACTATTCCTATTTTATTGAAAAAAGGAAAGCCCTTACTTCAGCGGCAGAGGAGAGCCGGGCGGAGAAAAATGAGAAGGAAGATCCAGAAAAAGACCGGAAACGCCTCGAGGCGGAGAGACGAAACCTCCTGTACCGGAAGAAAAGAAAGGTCCTCGAAAAACTTGAGCCGATAGAAGAGAAAATTTCTCTCCTTGAAAAACAACAGTCGGAAAGGGACAACCTTCTCTCCGATCCGGCCTTTCTGTCCGATTCGGAAAAAGTCCAGAACCTGCTCATTCAGAGAAATAACGCTTCAAAGGAACTCGATTCTCTCTACGAACTATGGGAAAGCCTCATGACTGAAATCGAAACGATCGAAAAAACAGGGTAAATCTAACCGCCAGGGAGGAAAGAACGGAATGAAAATAACTTATCCGATACGGTGCGCTCTGATCACAACGACTGCTCTTCTGCTCCTTTTCTTCGTGACGCCGGCAAAGGCGGGCGGCGAAACTTCGGGAAACCTTCTTCTCAGGCAGTTCGTCTCGGAGTTCACCCCCGAGAGGATGACCATGATTATCGACGAGGAGCCGGACGCTACCGGCTACATCAGGGATATCTATCTTGACCTGACGGGATGCGTCGTCGGAGGAGTTCGCATGGATACGCTGCGGGTCAGGGCAATGGGAGTCCAGATGAACCCTCCCGGTGAGTGGGATAAAAAAGGACTCGAAGCCAGGGAAATCCTCAACATTCACGCCTTCGCCCGAATCCTGGAGAAGGATCTCAACGACAACCTTCTTTCGAAAGAATTCGGCGAGGACGACCACTGGAACAACATCCAGGTGGACATGCGCCCGGACGGTATCTACGCAAGGGGGAACTATCTCGTGACCGTTCTCTTCAGGCTGAACATCCTCATCGAAATCTTCAGCCGGTTCAAAATCGTGGAAATGCAGCAGGTATGGCTTCATGACTACACCCTCAAGGTGAACAAGGTGAACGTTCCCCGGTTCATAACGGACCAAGCCGTTGAACAGATCCAGCCCATTCTTGACCTGAGAAAATTCGTCTTCCCGTTGAAGCTCCACTCCATTGTGTACGGCGAGGACAGCCTGACGATCGCGAGCCGGGTACTTCCTGAAGCCTTTCAGGGAATAGTGTATGAGTACGCAGCAGGAAACGGAACGGTGGAAATAAAATAGGGAAGAAAAAAGAGCGGGGGGAGAAATCCAAGGCGTTCGTTAAACGGGTTGATATGTGGTATTCGAAGGTGCTTCCTCGAAAATATGAGGGGCACCTTTTGCGTTGAATCAACGGTTCGGCTGGTTAGTTCCTTCTAACAAGACGAGGGGTAACCTCCCTGCCTTCCACGGGAGATTTCCCCTTTGTGTGACCAACAACCCGCTACAAGTCGCTCCTCAAGGGGATTGCGTTATGGATTTTTGCGAATATCAACACACTAAGAAAACGCCTTGGAGAGGAATCGCTCCCCCTGATTTTTCATTTCGGGCCGTAAGCTCCGGCGAATCCCCTGATGCTGTTCCCTATGAACTCCCGTTCCCTGTCCCGGATGTCGGGTTCCATTTTCCTCCAGGCAGCAAGAAAGGGGTCCCGCTGCAGAAGCTCCTGAAAAATCGTCTCCTCATCATCAGGTGAAACGCCCTTTCTGAACAGGTCCACCACGATGTCTCTCCAGAAAAGGATCTGGTCCCGGGCAAAGGAAAGCATTTCCTTTGCCCCTTCCCCCGCTCCGAAGTGGGAGTAGCAGATCCTCCTGCAGCCAAGAGGAATCAGCCGTTCAATGGATTCGAGGGTCACTTCCGGGAAGAAGCGGGGCGGCGTGGCCGGACGGAGATAAGGAAAAGGCTCCTCCCCTTCAAGGAAAATTCCCGCAGCTTCCCCGGCGAAAAGGGTTTTCCCAAGGTCACCTTCGTCAAGAATAAAAGACCGGTGATGGGATGCATGTCCCGGGGTCTCGATGGCCGAGAATCCGGCCGGGAGGTTTTCATCCGCCAGAAGGGCTTCCCGGGGAAGGGGTTCCGGTTCTCCGTAAAGGTATGCGGTTTCGCCAAGAGTTTCGACGCTCCCCCTCCACAGCGCCGCAGGCTCGAGCAGGTGGGGAATTCCCTTCGGAGCTGCGGACACAGGAGCGCCGTATTCCCGAAACGCGAGGGTAGCCGCCCCGGCATGGTCGAGATGCACATGGGTCAGAAGAACGGCATCGACCCGCCCTCCCCCGTGCCGTTCCACCGCATCGCGGACAAGAGGCCAGGTACTGCCCGGCCCCGTATCTACGAGATAGGTCCTGTCCTCTTTTTCATCCCTGACCAGCCAGGAGGAAATAAAGCGCCGAAACCCTCGTTTGTTCACCTGGAGATCTATGTTCACAAATTTCATGGCACCTGCTCCTATTCTGAAATGACGACTTTCATGCCGACGAAAACCATCTTCTTCAATTCTTCCAGTTCGTGGTTCCTCATCCGTATGCACCCCTGGGTTATCATGGTGCCGATGGAGTTCGGATCATGGGTACCATGAATACCTATCCCCGACCACCCCGGGGTTTTCAGGCGGATGAACCAGGGACCGTACGCTCCCGGTGTGGGTCCGTTCCCGTCGCCGAAGTCGCAGGTCCAGGAGGAAGACCTCTGAATCTGCTGGACGGTGAAGACCCCGGTGGGGGTTCTGTTGTCCCCGACGCGCTGCTTCTGCCCTTCGTCGGCCCCGACAGCCACATCGAAGAGTCGCTCCACTTTCCTTCCCCTGTAGAGGTACATACGATAAGAACTCTTGACGACATGAAGCCAGAGCTGGTCGCTCTTCACACCATCCGGCAGGGATGGGGGGGACAGCTGCGGTTCCGGCGCTTGCAGCGGTCTCGACTCTTCAGGTGGTTCGGGCACTACCAGGGGTTCTTCCGGTTCCTGGGTCGGGGGAGATACGGGCGGCATTTCACGGACCGGTGCCGTCAGGTCCCGGTAGTATGTATAGCCCACATAGCCCGTGATAAAGCCGACAATAACCAGAAGGACAAGGCCGGTCAGCTTTGACCAAAGAGAAAATTTTCTTTTTTCGTACAACATAGAGGAGCCTCCTTGCCGCAATGCGCTCAAAAGTCGAAACAGCATAGATTCTACCATGGAACCCTGGAGTGAAAGGGAAAAATGGATACGTAAATTCCCTGATTTTTCTTCTCTTTTCCCTCTACCTGAATCAGCAAATTTTTCAGGCAGAGGAAGTGTCGCCGGGCATACGGTAAATCCCCCCCGGGGGGAGAAGAGATCTCGCTCCGCGCTCTTTGCGGAGAGATCCCCTGGGGGAGGGCGCCTGAGGGGAAAAGAAACCGGCACGGAGGTCCGTTTCACAGGCAGGCAGCCGGCGAACGCAGGGGGCCGCGGAACTCGCCCGGGCAGTTGTCACGAACGACAATCCGCACTTTCCGCCCAAGCGGCCCCCGTGACGCTCCCTCTGGGGTGCGGATTTAGGTTTAGGCCTTTCCCTATTGCATTTCTCGTCTCGAGGCCGTAAACTGCATCAGGTTCGCATCCAATTCATGAGGAGGTAGAGACGTGGAAAACGAGTTCCAGTTCGACCTTGAAAGGTATATTTCCAGGGAACGATTCGACCGCATCAAAAAGTTTGCTGAAGATAAGGAAACACCCTTTCTTGTAATTGACCTTGCAAAGGTCGAACAGAAATACGATGAACTGATCAGCACCCTGCCCTTTGCTAAGATTTACTACGCCGTGAAGGCGAACCCCAACGCTTCCGTCATTCGGATGCTCGTGTCCAAGGGAAGCTGTTTCGACATAGCGTCGGTCTACGAACTGGATCATATCCTCGCCCTCGGGGCCACCCCGGACAAGATCAGCTACGGCAACACTATAAAAAAGGCGAAGGATATCGCCTACGCCTATTCAAAGGGAGTGCGACTCTTCGCCACCGATTCGGAAAGCGATCTGGAAAAGATCGCGAAGAACGCTCCCGACTCGAAAGTTTTCTTCAGGATCCTCACCGACGGAAGCGGAGCCGACTGGCCCCTCTCCAGAAAGTTCGGCGCCCACCCCGATACCATTTACCGGCTCATCCTTCAGGCTCAAAAACTCGGCCTGATGCCCTACGGGATCTCCTTCCACGTTGGCTCCCAGCAGAGGGACATCGGGCAATGGGATCATGCCATCTCCACCTGCAAGTATCTCTTCGATTCCGCGAAGGCAAAGGGAATCGATCTGAAAATGGTGAACCTCGGCGGCGGATTCCCGGCGAACTACATTTCTCCCACGAAGGAGACCTCCGTTTACGGAGCGGAGATCATCCGGTTCCTCACTGAGGACTTCGGAGAAACCCTCCCTGAGATCCTTCTCGAGCCGGGGCGGTTTATGGCAGGGGACGCCGGAATCCTCGTTACGGAGGTGGTGCTCATCTCCAGAAAGTCGGAGGCCAACCAGTACAGCTGGGTGTACCTTGACGCAGGAAAATTCGGAGGTCTCATCGAAACTCTCGACGAGTCCATCAAATACCCCATCTACTCGGAAAAGACAGGGCCCATCCAGGAAACGATCCTGGCAGGCCCCACATGCGACAGCATGGACATTCTGTATGAAAATGAAAAGTACGTCCTCCCCGCTTCTCTGAAGGAAGGAGACCGCCTGTACTTCTTCACCACCGGAGCCTATACGCAGAGCTACTCCTCGGTCTGCTTCAACGGTTTCCCCCCGCTCCGCGCCTACGTGCTTGAAGATTGAAACAGGACATTCTATACTGAATAAAAACCGGTCATCGGAGGGAACAGGTTGAACGGTTCGTCCCCTCCGCTTCTTCCAGAGAAAGGAGAATGCCCAATGGATACCCGCCCGAAACGCTTTAACGAGCTCTGGGTCACGGAAGAACAGAGCCCGGACATGAAGCTGAGCCTTCGCGTCTCAGATGTGCTTCTGAACGTAAAAAGCCCCTACCAGGACATCCTGCTCGTGGACACCGGAGAATACGGACGGATGATGCTCCTCGACGGAGCAATCCAGATCACGGAACGGGATGAATTCTGCTATTCGGAGATGATGGCCCACGTGGCGCTCTCCTCGCACCCTGATCCGAGAAGAGTCCTCATCGTCGGCGGAGGAGACGGAGGCGTCCTGCGGGAAGTTCTTCGCCACAAAAACGTGGAAAAAGCCACCCTGGTGGATATTGACGAGGTAGTCATCAACGCTTCGAAACGGTTTCTCCCCACCATCAGCGTTGCCCTTGAAGACCCCAGGGCAGACGTAAAACCTATGGACGCCATGGAGTACATCAAGGCCGCCAGGGAAGAATTCGACGTCGTCATCGTGGACAGCACTGATCCCGTGGAATTTGCCGTCGGACTCTTCGAATCCCCCTTCTACCGCGATATCCACAACGCCCTGAAAAAGGACGGCATGGTCGTAGCCCAAACAGAATCGCCCTTCACGGACCGGAACGTCGTCCGGGACGCCTTCCGGGAAATGAGTTCCGTCTTCCCCGTCGTCAGGTTGTACTGGGGGGCTATGCCCACCTATCCCAGCGGCATGTGGACCTACACCGTGGGTTCCAAGTCCGCCGACCCGTCGGTGCCCCTTCGCCCCGCCCCTGAAGGAACCAGATATTACACGTCCGATATTCACAGGGCAAGTTTCGTTCTTCCCCCCTTTGTCATAGACTTGCTGAAATAAGTCGCTTAGTTTAAAATGTACAAGTTTGACATTAACATTCAGGAGGGGAATTGAAAGAGATGAGAGTTTTGGTCGCCCTTGGAGGCAACGCCATTCTGCAGAGAGGCCAGAAGGGTACTGCAGCGGAACAGCGGGACAATATACAGAAAACAGTGGACCAGATCGTCAGGATGATCCGGGCGGGCCATGAAGTGGTGGTCACTCACGGCAACGGCCCCCAGGTCGGCGCAATCCTCATCCAGAATGAATTGGGCAGCACTTCGGTTCCTGCCATGCCCATGGATGTCTGCGGAGCGGAAAGCCAGGGGCTCATCGGATACATGTTCTGCCAGAGCTTCCGCAACACCCTTGCCCTAGAAGGCCTTTCCGGCCATGAGCCCGCATGTGTAGTGACCCAGGTTGAGGTCGATCCTGCAGATCCCGCCTTCGCCCACCCGACAAAGCCGGTAGGACCGTTCTACACGGAAGAGGCGGCGAAAAAACGCATGGCTGAAACCGGAGAATTCTGGATTGACGACGCGGGACGCGGATGGAGAAGGGTCGTCCCCTCCCCCGATCCCAAATACATCGTGGAAAAGGACGTCATCAATTCCCTGATCGAAAAGGGGTTCACCGTCATCGCTTCCGGAGGCGGCGGCATTCCCGTTATTCGCAAGGCCGACGGAACGTACCAGGGAGTGGAGGCGGTCATCGACAAGGACCTCGCCGGAGAGCGGCTCGCCGCAGCCGTGAAAGCCGACATCCTGATGATCCTCACCGATGTGCCCAGGGTTGCCATAAACTACAACACCCCGAACCAGAAGTGGCTGGAGAATCTTACGGTAAACGAAATGGAAACCCTTGAAAAAGAAGGGCATTTCAAGGCTGGATCCATGGGGCCGAAGGTAAAGGCAGCCCTTCGTTTTGTCCGCAACGGAGGAAACCGCGCCGTCATCGCGAGTCTCGAGCAGGCCCTCGAGGCAATGGAAGGGTCCGCCGGAACACAGATCCTCAAGGACTGACCAGAGTCTCCTTTTCCCCTAGGCATATACCGAAAACGGCCCTTGAAGGGGCCGTTTTTTTCTGCCCTCACCTTCCGGTGAAGGAAAGAAACGTGTATCATGTTACCCGGTGTTATTCTTCCACACAAGGAGATGGATCATGAAAACCCTCGCCGTCATTCCCGCCAGATTTGCAAGCACTCGGCTCCCCGGGAAACCGCTTCTCCCGGTGGGGGGGGTTCCCCTTGTCGTCAGGGTACTGCGCCGGGTGAAAATGTGTTCCTCCGTGGACAGGATCATCGTCGCGGCAGACGATGACCGGATTGCGGAAGCAGTACGAAATGCCGGCGGAGAATGCATGCTCACGCCTCCGGAACTGCCGAGCGGAGGCGACAGGGTGGCATGGGTCGCAGGAAAAATACCTTCCGATCTCGTCCTCAATGTCCAGGTCGACGATCCCCTTGTAGGACCGGACATGATAGATTCCCTGACCGCAGCCATGGATGATCCTGTCGTCATGCTCGCCCTCCTGTCGAAGCGGATTGAACGGGAGGAAGAAGTTCTCTCACCGAACATTGTCAAAATGGTGTTCGATGCAGGCGGCAGGGCGCTCTACTTCAGCCGGTCCCCCATTCCCTACCCGAGAAGCGGAGACCCTGTATATTACAAGCATATCGGACCCTATTGCTGGCGAAGGGATTTCCTGCTCAAATTCTCCTCCTGGGAACAGACGCCCCTCGAGAAAACGGAAAGCCTGGAAATGCTCCGGGTCCTTGAAAGGGGACATTCCATCGCCTGCGTTCCCGTGGAGCGGGACACCATCGAAATTGACACCCCGGAGGACGCGGAAGCCCTGGAACGATACCTGGAACTCCACCCCGACTGCGGCTTTTAGCTCCTCCAAAAAGCGGGCCCCGGCATTTTCCCGGAGACCCGCTTTTCTTTCCCCGAAGAAGATATCTCAGAGAGCAGCCCCGGCCCCCGCTCGAATCGCGTGGATCATTTTCTCCACAGAAGAGTCATCCATGATGATATTGAGGCCGAACATGACGGCCCGGGCCAGCAGTCCGTCGCTTTGGGCCATGGTCGCAGGAGCATAGGATGGGGTTTTTGTCCCGAACCAGTCCTTCTCCCCCATTGATTCGAGGGCCTTCCAGTGTTTGGCGAAATGCCATGTGTTGTCAGCGATGATGGAGCACCCGCACCCCGCTGAAATGGCGGCATCCCTGAACGTAACGGCTGACTCCGCGGAGGGCAGCATGAAAATCACATGAGACGCCGTGTCCCCCTCACCGTTA
The DNA here is from genome assembly GCF_016756745.1 of Aminivibrio sp. Classification (NCBI taxonomy): domain Bacteria; kingdom Thermotogati; phylum Synergistota; class Synergistia; order Synergistales; family Aminobacteriaceae; genus Aminivibrio; species Aminivibrio sp. Next base: position 71,410 of record NZ_JAESIH010000051.1, on the reverse strand, counting down.
TGGGTAGGGCGGGGAACAATTCCCGTATCGGAAACGGCATCAAGGATTCTCTTCTTTGTGGAGCGGAGAAGCCCAAGAGCATAGTCCATTTTCTGCAGCGCCACAAGCCCGAGGGCTCCCTGCAGTTCGCTGAGCCGAAAGTTCACTCCAAGCCCCGACTTAGCCTCGGCGCCCCGGTCGTGCTCTTTGCTGTGGACATGCCCGTGGTCATGGTAGCAGTCCATTCTGAAATGGATTTCGTCACTGTCCGTGAACACAATTCCGCCTTCGCCCACCGTGAGAGTCTTGTTTGGATCGAAGCTCCAGGTGCCGCATGTTCCCAGGCTGCCGAGCATCCTTCCCTTGTAGGTGCCGCCGACGACTTCACAGGCATCCTCGATAATCGGGATGCCGTACTTTTTCCCGAGCTCGGTAAACCTCTCCATGTCCGCTGCGGCTCCGAACATGTGGACCGGCATGATAGCCCGGGTTTTTTCGGTGATAAGCCTCTCCGCAGAGGCCGGGTCGAGGCTCAGTGTTTCGTCGATGTCGCCGAGTACCGGAACGGCGTTGCAGGCCACGATCGCCTCGACTGTGGCAATAAAGGCAAAGGGCGACGTGATGACTTCATCCCCCGGCCGAATGCCGATTCCCTTCAGGGCGACGATGAGGGCGGCCGTTCCGTTGGCTACTGCCAGGGCATGGCGGGCTCCGGTGATTTCCACGGCCCTGTTTTCAAACTCCTCCACCCTGTAAATGCCGTTTCGTACTCCGTGAGATCCGTAACGGTGGATCACCTTTCGTTCAATGACATCCTGAACTGCTGCCAGTTCTTCTTTCCCGAAAATTTCCGTTCCTGCCATCGGTCTTCCCCCCGTCGTTTTCTTCCAGAAGTACCTTGCCCTACCGGGAAACGATTCTTTCATAGACTCCCCGGATATACTCCTCTGTGGCCCTCTCCTTCCAGCTGTCGCCGAAACAGCTCTGCCATAGTTTCTCCATGCCGAGGGCCGTTTTCGTCATTTTTCCCACGTCGTCCGCCCCTATTCCGAAGTCTCGCGCTTTCGGGGTCTCCATACCGTTTATCCGGAGAAAGGTGATCGTATCCTCGCAGCCGTCGGGATAGATGTCGCCGAGAGAAAGCATGGCGATGGTTACGGCCACGCTGTGAGGAAGGGTTGGTGCGGAGTTGCTCAGCCCATACGAAATGGCATGGGCAGCCCCGACTCTCCCGCCGATAGTACTGCTTCCTCCGAGAATGGAGGCCATGGCCGACCGTACTGCATTGTCCATCCGGAACTCTTCCACCCCGGACGTCAGGATCCCCTTGGACAGAAAGAGGCCGTCAAGTGCGTCGGAAACGGCATCTCCGGAGCTGGTTGCGCTTTTCATGATCTCATAATGATGGAAGTAGCAGTCCATCAAGGTGAAAAAACGGTTGTATTTCCGGACCCCCGAAGTAAGCCCTGGGTCTATGACAGCCACTGAGGGTGCTGTATAGGGATTGTTGATGCCCAGCTTCTTCTCGGGACCGCGGAGAACCGCGATAGGCGTAATTTCGGCCCCAGTCCCGCTGAGCGTCGGAAGGACCCAGATATCCGCCCCTTTTTTCATATCCAGACCGTATCCCTGGTACACATGGGCTGGTTCTGGATTGGCAAGGCATATGCCCACAGCCTTCGCAAGGTCCATGGTTCCTCCCCCGCCGATTCCCACCACCACATCATGGGATGTTGTCCTGCTTTTCACGATAGAGACGACGGTGTCGACATCTCCCGTCTTGGGTTCCGACGCTGAGGCGTCGAAAAGATACAGGGCTTCCTGCCCGAAAAGGGGCGCGAAAACAGGCTGGTTCCGCAGAACAGAGTCCACCACGAAGAAGGGATTCTTCTTTTCCTTCTCCAGCCTGTGAAGAAGCTCCCCGACTCCTTCGCGGGAACGGATTATTTCTGTCGGAACCTCGGTGCGCCACCAGGGCTGAAGAGAAAGAAAGCCTTCCATGTCCGCCGGTACGTTTTTCATTTCTGTTTCACCCCAAACCTCGAAAGAATTGTCCCACACCGCTGCTTCCCTTTTTCCCCCAACCGTCACTGAAAGAAAGGGAATACATAACAGCGGGAGAAACACGGAGAAAAGTGTACTCCAACTTTTTTCTCAGGTCCAGAGTACTTCAGGCGAAAAGGATTATTTTCATCGGGGATAAACGAGCGCCGGGGTCCGGAAGGAAAGGTGATGTATGGTTTCCCCGCAAACCGCCGCCGCGGGGGGATAGAAAAAAAGGACCCCGGAAAACCGGGGTCCGGATGGGCCTTTTCTGCTACAGCAGCGCGGAAGTGCCTGGGCCCAGGGGGATGCCCAGCAGATACCACACAATGAGCAGTGCGGTGAAGCAGATGAGGTAGGCGATGGTATAGGGCATCTCCAGGGAGATAACTGTTCCGATGCCTATCTTCGTGTCCGGGTCGGAGCGGTACTGCTCAAGAAGCCCGATAATAACCGGCACGTAGTACGACAGGGGGGAGATGATATTGGACGAAGAGTCGCCGATTCGGTACGCCAACTGGGTAAGAGCCGGCGAGAAGCCCACGATGGAGAACATGGGAACGAAGATGGGCGCCAGGATGAGCCATTTGGCCGAACCGCTGGTGATGAACAGGTTGATGAAGGTGCAGAGGAGGATGAACATGATGAGCAGCGGAATGCCGCCGAGGTTCATCCTTTCGAGCCAGTGGGCGCCGTTGACCGCAAGGATGGTGGTAAGTCTGCTGGCGTTGAAGAACTGGACGAAAATGGCTGCGGGAAGAACCACCACCATGAAGCTCAATCCTCCGGCAAGCCCCTTCTGCATGAGCTTTGGCACGTCGTCCATTTTCTTGATGGTCCCGGCGCCGAAGCCGTAGGCGATGCCGATGAAGAAAAACATGAAGAAGAGGATGGCCACTATGCCGCTCAGGAAAGGCGAGCGGGGGACGATGGTTCCGTCATCGGCCCGGAAGAAGGAGCCTTCGGGAAGGGTGAGGTACAGCAGGACGCCGATGACGAGGACCGCCATGAAGGCTGCGAAGCGGAGTCCCCGGTTCTCCTCGGGGGTGACCGCGTGCTTCAGCAGCTCGTCGGAATCCTTGTCGTGGGCGCTATCGCCGAGAACCCGGACGGTGAATTTCTCAGTCACCCACGTGGTGACGAACATGACGACAAGGGTGGCCACAGCCATGAAGTACCAGTTGATAAGGGGGTGGGTCGGTCCGGGAACGTTCATTCCCTGGGCCGCCGACTGGGTGATTCCGGCGAGGAGGGCGTCAGTTCCCGCAATGAAGAAGTTCGCCGTGAAACCTCCTGACGCCGCCGCGAAGCCGGCGATGATGCCGACCCAGGGATTTCGGCCCAGGGCCTTGAAGACTGCGCCGCCGATGACCGGGGTGAAGATGATTCCGGCGTCGGAGGCGAGGTTGGCGTTGATACCCACCAGGGCCAGAACTGCGGTTACCATGTAGGAGGGGGCGCCGAGAATGGTTTTCCGCATCAGGGCGGAAATCATCCCGGACTGCTCCACGAGGCCGATTCCGAGGGTCATGACGATGATCAGGCCAAGGGGTGCGAAATTGACATAGGTTCTAACGAAGCCGGCCATGAACTTCCTCATTTCAGCGAAAGAGAGAAGGTTCAGAACTGTGACGGTGGTTTCCTTCGGAGCTTCTCCGGCCTTCGCCGCCATGTAGGTCACGGAGACTCCGGCCTCGGAAAGATAATAGGACAGTCCGAGGACGATGATCGAAAGATAGACGAAAAGCCAGAAGGGATGAGGGAGCATGTTTCCGACGATCTCGATCCCCTTGATGAATTTCTCGAACAGAGTCCTCTTCTGGGGGGGCACTGTTTCAGCCATGAAATTACCTCCTTTGCAAAATTATGGGGCAGTCTGTCTTTCCTTCATGATTCGTTTGTATATCCCGTTCTCTCCCCACCTCCTTCAGGCTTTCATTTTCCGGCCGCAAGAGAAAGGGCCAGTTCCGCGAAAAGTGCGGGGCCGTAGTCCAGCACTTTTTCATCGATGTCAAAATACTCGTTGTGGTGTCCGGCAGCGATGTCGGTGCCGAGGACGAAATACACCGCTTTGCCTCCCCTTTTCCGGACAGCCCTCATCATCCAGGAAACATCTTCGCTGCCGCCGAGGCTGATGGGGGGGACAAGTCGTTCGATGCCGCCGATAGTCACGGCCTTTTCCCCGACGATCCCGGCCAGCTCTTCGTCGCTCAGGGCATCCACCGCCTCTCCCATCTTCGCCATGGACATTTCCACGCCGTACATGGAGGCAGCTCCGGAAACGATCTCCATCGCCCTGTCGTACACGTAGGAATTCAGATCCATGGTCAGGCCGCGGGTTTCCACTTTCATCACCGCCCTGGAAGGGATAACGTTCCTGCCGCTCCCTGCCTGGAGGACTCCCACATTGATCCTGGTCGCCCCGTCCTTGTGGGGAGGAATTCCGGCAAGGGCTAGGGCGGCGGAGGCCGCCGCGAGCAGGGCGTTCCGGCCTTCATTCGGAGCCCCTCCGGCATGGGCCGCCTTGCCCTTGTAGGTCAGGTCGAACTTGGTGGTGCAGAGAAAATCGCCGCACGCAGGAGAGATGCTCCCGGTGGGAACCCCCATTCCTACATGGGCGCCGAGGAAAAAGTCCACATCATCGAGAAAACCCTTGGCCGCTATGGCTTTCCCTCCCCGGACACCTTCCTCGGCAGGTTGGAAGATGAGCTTGATCACTCCCGTGAGGGAATCCTTTCTTTCCATGAGCAGTTCCGCAAGGGCGAGGCCGATGACGGCATGGGCGTCATGACCGCAGGAATGCATGGCATTATCGTTCATGGAGGAAAAACCCTCCCGGAACGGACGGTGCTTCTCGTCCTGCGCCTCGGACACATCCACGGCGTCGATGTCAAAACGGAACGCAAGGACCGGTCCCGGTTTTCCGGTGTCGAGCAAGGCCACCGCTCCCGTGTAACCGTCCATTTTTTTGATCCACCCGGGATCGGCTCCCTGGGCAAGGGCCCGCTCAACGAAAGGGGCGATTTCCTGGTCGGAGGGGCGTCCCATGACGGAGTCCAGGTCAAGCACGTCCCTGCCCACAAGAACGTCATATCCGAGAGAGTCAAGAATACCCGCTATACGTGCCGTAGTCCGGAATTCCGTCCAGCCTGTTTCGGCATGGGCATGGAAATCTCTTCTGAGATCTGTGTACTTCCGCAGTTTTTCTTCACCAAGAACCGTCATGGTGATCCCCTTTCAGTCTCGTTTCGCCGCAAGAAAATCAAGAGCGCAGGCGGCAAGGATTTCCACGCCGAGGGGAATAGCCTTCTCGTCGGGAAGGAACCGGTTGTTGTGCAGAGGAGCCATGTCTTCCTTCGCCACTCCCTCGGGCCTGCATCCCAGCCACATGAACTGGGCCGGGATCTTCCGGCTGAAAAAGGCGAAATCCTCTCCCCCGAGGGCGGGCTTCTCCACCCGAACAATCTTCTCCTCACCGATTATCTCCGAGAGCGTGGAAAAAACAAGCCTCGTCAGGGCCGGATCGTTCATGAGCGGGGGGTACCCCTTCACGTACTCCATTTCGCAGTCTCCTCCCATTCCCCGGGCCACGCCCGCAGCGATGGATTCTATGCGGGAGGGCATCTTTCCCTGGGTTTCGGGGCTGATCGTCCTGACCGTCCCCTCGAGGACGACTTCATCAGCGATGACGTTATATCTGTTGCCTCCCCGGATGGTCCCGATGGACACCACGGCGGCATCGAGGGGGCTGACGTTTCTCGACACAACAGTCTGGAGGGCTGTGATCACCTGGGCGGCGATGGCGATGGCGTCCACACCGTTTTCCGGCTCGGATCCGTGAGCTCCCTTTCCCTTCACGGTGAGGAAGAGTCTGTCGGAAGCCCCCATAAGCGGACCTTCTTTCGTCCCCACTGTTCCCGTCACAAGGGAGGGCCATACATGCATGCCGAAGATCGCATCCACAGCCGGGTTTTCCAGGACTCCCGCGGAAATCATGCCGGGGGCCCCTCCCGTGGGGTTTGCCTCCTCGGCGGGCTGGAAAATGAACTTGACAGTCCCGCGGATGCGTTCTTTCAACTCGGAGAGGACGAGGGCGGCGCCGAGAAGCGATGCTGTGTGCACATCATGGCCGCAGGCGTGCATTACTCCTTTTTTTGAGGAAGCGCAGGGGTGACCTGTTTTTTCCTCCATAGGAAGGGCGTCCATGTCAGCCCGGAGCGCTACGCAGGGACCATCCTCCGCTCCCTTGAGGATGCCGACAACTCCGTTTCCTCCTAAACCAGCGATCACATCCATGCCCGTCTCCCGGAGGACCCCGGCCACGAGAGCGGCGGTTCCGCTTTCCTGGTTACTGAGCTCAGGCTCCCGGTGAATCCGGCAGCGCAGGTCAAGTATTCTTTCCAAATAACGGGCGACGACAGGTTTTAACTGCTGATTCATGACAGTTCCTCCAAAAGAATGATTTTCAGGTGCAGTCTCCCCGAGAAGGAACATCGGGAGAAAGAAAAGGGATGAGGATCGATGAGAAAAAACGCAGGCTCTTGGTCCGCTTGGCCGCCGGGGCTGCCGTTGATGGCGGCGGTTGCTGCCGCTCAGTTGGAAAATAAAGTAACATAAGGACGGTACGTTTTCAACACCTGTCTCCTAAATCCGCACCCCGGCGGGAGCGTCACCGATACTCCCTTGGGCGGGGGATGCAGATTGTCGTGCGTGACAACTGCCCGGTCGACCACCGCGGCTCCCTGCGTTCGCCGGCTGCCTGCCAGTGAAACCGACATCCGTGTCGGTTTCTCTCCCCTCAGGCGCCCTCCCCAGGGGATTCATCAGCAAAGAGCGCAGAGCGAGATCCTTTTCGCCCCCGGGGAGGGCGAATTCACCCTATGCCCGGCGACAACTCTCTCTGGCTGAAAAGCCTGCGGATTTAGGGGAATGCCGCCATCTTTCCATTGTGCCTGTCCCTTTATGGCCCCCAGGAAAAGAAAAAGGCCCGGAAGAGAACGGATTTCTCTTTCGGGCCCCGCTGTCAGTTTCCGTTGCGCTTGAGCACTTCCTGCCAGGTGACAAAGGAGTGGTAATATTCCATGTCCCCGTCGTCAAGCCCTCTCGTTATTTCCGTTATATGAGTCTGTTTTGCGCCTATCTGTTCCAGAACGTAGTCCACTGCAACCTGAGGTTTGCTTTCTTCGCCGCAGGTATAAATATCGAGGGCCATGTACCCCACTTCGGGCCATGTATGGATGGAGAGATGGGATTCGCTGATTACCACGACGCCGCTCACGCCATCGGGGGGAAAACGGTGAAAAGAAACTGACCACACTTGGGTTTTGGCCCTTTTCGCCGCTTCCACCAGAATTTCCTGCAGCCTGTCAACCTGAGAAATGACAGGTCCGCACCCTGAAGCCTCCACTATGAAATGAAACCCCTGCGGTGCCATTTTCCCCCTCCTCTTCCAGGCAGATATTTTTTTCCAAGGGAAGAAAAAGGCCGGCCGATAATCTCACCGGCCGGCCTGATCATCAAAACAATGGCGGCGGCGATGCCGCCATCCTGCAACTTCCCCGTTCCCGCCTGTTTTATCAAAATTCGGCAGAGGTGGTAACCTCTGCACTGCTCCGACGAGCATCCGTATTTGAATTCCTGAGGAATTATATCATAAATGCACAGGGTTGGAAGACTGCGGGGCGGTCCCCTAAATCCGCACCCCGGCGGGGAGCGTCACGGGGACTACTTGGGCAGGGGGTGCAGATTGTCGTTCGTGACAACTGCCCGGGCGAGTCCCGCGGCTCCCTGAGTTCGCCTGTTGTCTGCCTGTGAAACCGACGTCCGTGCCGGTTTCTTTTCCCCTCAGGCGCCCTCCCCCCGGGGGATTCATCAGCAAAAAGCGCGGAGCGAGATCTCTTCGCCCCTGGGGAGGGCGAATTCACCGTATGCCCGGCGACACTCCCTCTGCCTGAAAGATTAGCGGATTTAGGGGTCCGTTCCGCTGCATCGCCGGGGATTGTCCTTCAGTCTGGAGTATGCCGGGCATCTTCCTGATTCCGATGAAGACGCCCGACATTGAAATGCCGGGCGTCTCCATCGGAATCTTTATGCTCTACCTGTTTCTTTGTCCTTGGTGGAGCTAAGGGGATTCGAACCCCTGACCTCTTGAATGCCATTCAAGCGCTCTCCCAGCTGAGCTATAGCCCCTTACGCACAACGGGAGTATTATAAGGAGCCTCGCCGATTCTGTCAACCCGACCGGAATGAAAAATAAACAGAGAAAAAATCAGCCGGCCAGTGACTGCCCTTTTTTCTCTATCACCTCGAGCAGAAGGATATAGGCTTTTTCAAAAGCATCCAGCCCCTCTTCGAGCAGCCTGTCGGTCACTTCATCGAGGGAGATGCCGAGGGCTGCAAGCTTATCGAGTCTGCGTTTCATCCCTTCCCTGTCTGACGTGACGGTCAGGCCGACGGTCCCTCCGGCGAGAAAGGCCTCAAGGGTCGCGGGCGGAATTGTGTTGACGGTATGGGGGCCGATGAGGGAATCCACGTACATGGTCGGCGAATAGTCAGGATTCTTTGTTCCCGTGCTTGCCCAGAGAAGCCGCTGAACCTGGGCTCCCTTTTCTTCAAGAGAGCGCCAGCGGGGGCCGGACAAGATGATCTCAAAGTCCATGTAGGCTGCCCGTGCGTTGTCCACGGCAATTTTGCCGGCGAGGGCTCCTCCTGTGTCTTTGGAAGCGAGAAGCTTGTCCACTGCCGTATCCACACGACTCACGAAAAGTGAAGCTACGGAGGCAATGCCCGAAAGCGGCTTTCCCTCCGATGCCCGATCCTCAAGGCCTGCAATGAAAGCCTCAGCCACTTCACGATACTGCCGTACCGAAAAAATGAGCGTAGCGTTCACGTTGATGCCCAGGGCAATGCAGCGGCGGATCGCCTTCATGCCCTCCGGGGTCGCCGGAATCTTGATCATGACGTTTTTCTTTTCCGTGAGCCGGGCAAGGGTCTGCGCCTCCGACACCGTTCCTTCCGCGTCGTGGGCGAGAAGAGGGCTGACTTCAAGGCTTACGAAACCATCCTTGCCGCCGCTCCCGGCGTATATCGGGAAGAACCGGTCGGCAGCCTCCCGAACGTCGGCCACGGTAAGAGATGTATAGATTTCTTCCCTGTTTTTTCCCTGCCTTACCATGGAAAGAATGTCCCCGTCATAATCGGAGGTCTTTCCTATGGCATTCTCAAATATGGAGGGATTGGTCGTCACTCCCCGCACACCTTCTTCGATCATTTTGTCCAGCCTGCCGGAACGAAGAAGATCCCTGCTGAGAAAGTCGCACCAGATGCTCTGCCCGAGGGCAAGCGCTCTGAAAATCGAATTGTCCTTTGTCATGTTGAAAAAATCCTCTCCTCTTCAGATATGAGCCTGAACCATCCCGAGTTCGGCACCACCTTGCCGAAATTGAATCATCGGGGCCCGGTGCCGGTGAAAACAGGAAGATCCGGCCTGAATTCCGCCGCCGCTGCACGGAGATCCGCTTCCGTCGCATCTGGGAAAAAGGCCCTCCACCCCCTGTTCTTCATGGGAAACAGGACCCCGGTGCCTTTCGCGGCCGGCATGAGGATCATTTCTTCCATTTCGCTCCAGGGAAGAACCTCCGTCCTCCCTCTCCCCCAGAAAAGGGTCTGCCGTACAAATCCCTTGTCTGACAGGGTGATTTTCTTGTCATATCCAGCCACGTAGACACAGGCGGATCCCACCAGGAGGTACGGAATAAAGGCCGACAGGCCGCCTCCTGAAAGGAAGCGGCGAAGCCCGTCGGATAGAAGAAAGAAACCTGCCAGCAGACCGGCACCCCTCAACCACCGGGGGAAAGGGAGCCCGCTGCCCGAAAAAACCTTCGTGCTGATCAATCCCCTGAAACCTCCCCGGACTCGCCCTTTTCAACCCAGGGCACTCCGATGCCGAACCTGGTCATGAGAAGCGCCACGAGAGGGTTGATATAGTTGAGAAAGGCATAGGGCAGGTAGGAAAGGGTGGGCACGCCGAGAACGCCGCTGTTGTATGCTCCGCATGTATTCCAGGGGACGAGGACCGACGTGAGGGTTCCTGAATCTTCGAGAGTACGGGAAAGCAGTTTCGGGTCCAGTCCTTTACCGTCCTTTCGAAATTCCTCAAATGCAGGCCGGAACATTCTTCCCGGCATGACCAGGGCGAGGTACTGGTCCCCGAGGAACATGTTGGTGAACACGCAGGAGGAAATAACCGCCCCCACGAGGCCGAACACGGTCTTCACCCTTTCCATGAGCCGCTCGAGGAGCACCTCGAGGAAACCGCAGGTCTCCATGATGCCGCCCAGAACAAGGGCTACCAGGATGAGGGCCACTGTTTCAAGCATGCCCGTCAGGCCGCCCCGGGCGAGAAGGTCGTTCAGCATGGAGGCCACTTCCTTTACGGTATCGAAACTTTCCGGCTGGAAAACGACGGCCCCCCTGAGAAGTTCATTTACGGCTCCTATGTCTGCAGACTCGGCCACCTGGCTGAAAAGGACCGGAGTATATCCCGAGTGAAGCGCTCCAAGCACATCGCCGAGGCCGACTCCATGGAAGAGGGACATGCCCGAGGCGAGCAGCATTCCGGCAGTTATACCGGGCAGGGCGGGAACTCTCAGCGCCACAAGAACGAGCACGAGGAGGGGAGGAAGGAACCCGATCTTGGATATGACAAACTCGGCGGACATCATCTGCTGGATGACGGATATCCTTGAATTGTCGAGCTCGGCACCGCTGTAGCTTCCACCCATGTAGGCGGCAATTCCCGCCACGATCAGAAGAGTGGGCCCGGTAGTCCACATCATGGCCCGGATATGGCTGAAAAGATCGCTTCCGGCCACTGCCGGGGCGAGGTTCGTAGTGTCAGACAGGGGGGACATCTTGTCGCCGAAATAGGCCCCGGAGATGACAAATCCTGCCGTTACGGGAGCAGGAACGCCAAGGCCGGCGCCTATCCCCATAAGGGCGATGCCCACGGTGCCGCTGGTGCTCCAGGAGCTGCCGGTGGAGAGGGACACGATCGAGCATATGAGGAGGGACGCCAGGAGGAAGTACTGGGGAGAAAGGAGGTTCAGCCCGTAATAGATGAGGGTGGGAACGACTCCGCTCTGGATCCAGGCTCCGATGAGTCCACCTATGGTCATGAGGATCAGGACGGCCTGAAGGGCAACGGTGATGCCGTTGATCATCCCTTCCTCCACGTCACGCCATTTCCTCCCGATGAAGAACACTCCGACAAGAGCGGTGAAGACCGCCGCTATGAAAAGGGGCACATGGGCCGAGAGAGCCAGCCCGAAGGCGGCGCCTGACTCGAATTTGATGTCCAGAACTCCGTAGCTTATGATAAGAGCATCGACAGCGAGAACAAAGAGGGCTTCGCCGAAGCGGGGTTTTCTTCCCCTTTCAATCTCCATACAAATCCATCCTTTCCGTATCCCAGAAATTTCGCCTCTATCCGGTCGGGCGTTTTTTCATTATAGAGAGAGATATTTCATCTGTCCATTAAGTACATTGCCTGGAGGGAAAGAAAAAAGGGTGCAGCAGAAGCCGCACCCCCGAAAACATGTCGGAAATTAACGTACCGGAAAACGTCCCAGGATGTCAGGACTGGAAACGACAGGAAACCGCCCGGCGAGAGAAGCGGCCTCTTCGGAGAGGACGGATTGCTCAAGATCGGCGGTGACGAGTTTTTTCGCTTCAGCGAACGTGAGAGAACGGGGCTCTTTTCGTTCCAGCACTTCGAAAATGCAGAAGCCGTCGCCGGCTTCCACAGGCCCGAGGACCGTATTGAGAGGGACAGAGAATACGAGTCTGTCCAGGCTTGCCGGAAGCGTTCCCTCTTCAACCCACCGGGCATCGCCTCCTGACGGGAATGAGGCGGGATCCTCGCTGAAACGCCCGGCCACGGAAAAGAAATCCTCGCCGGAGAGAAGGGCAAGAAGGGCCGACCGTCCTTTTTCCTCGGATGTGACGAAAATATGCCTGATCCTCGCGCTGCCTTTACGAACATATTTTTTTCGGTTCTTTTCATACGCAGCTTTCAGTTCTTTTTCACCGAAGGCAAGCCGGGGTGCGAGAGAGGCGATATAGGCATTTGCCAGAAGGTTGATCTGGTTCCACCGTATCTGGGCGGCTATTCTCGGGTCAAGGTGGAGTCCCTTGAGAACAGCCCCCCTGGAAAAGAGAAGAGCCATGGAAACCCTGCCGAGAAATCCATTAAGTTCCTCGTCCGTCATTTCTTTCGCCGCAAGCGCGGCAAGGGCATCGTTTCCTCCGAATTCGAGGCCCAGAAGGTAAAGGATCTCTTCCGCCGACACTTTTTCGTCCCCAACCGCGAGGACTGTTTCTGCCGCCCCTGCCGCAGAAGCCGCTGCCAGAAGAACAAGAAGAGTACAGAATGCGTTCCGGATCCGCCGTTTCATTATGAACCTCCATATCAGAAGGTGTCCTTTCATGAACGGCCGCCGGAGGGGCGACCAGGATACGGCACGGGGATGTACTGAACTGACGGCCGTGCTGAAGAGGACTGGGGATAGAGGCTCATGAGATTGCTGAAAAAATCGTGTTCGTTCGGTACCACCGGCAGTCCGAGAGTTGCCGCTTCATCCACCGTGATCGGATAATCATGGGTCCAGCGCCCCTCGGTGAGTGCGGTTGCCAGCTCCATTCCCTTCTCCTCTCCAAGGCGGTCGGATACCAGTTCATATACGAGGTCCCGCGTCTGCCGAAGAGCTTTCCTGCTCACGTCAGCCAGGATGAGGGTTTCGTCGTCCACGTCGTTTACAGCTTTGCTCTCCACGGCTTTCAGAATTGAGGCCGCCGGGAATTTGCCGATCTGGGGGTCCACCGGCCCAAGGACGGCGTGCCTGTCCATGAGGATCTCATCCGCCGCCAGGGCGATAAGGGTTCCCCCGGACATGGCGTAGTGGGGAACAACCACCGTCACTTTTGACGGATGACGCTTCAGCGCCCTGGCGATCTGCTCCGCTGCCAGAAGGAGCCCGCCGGGGGTGTGGATGATAATGTCGATCGGTGTCTCATCAGATGTGAGACGAATAGCCCTCAGTATTTCCTCCGAATCTTCGATGTTGATGAAGTTCCGGGAAAACATGCCCCAGAAGCCCATGGTCTCCTGACGGTGGATAAGAGTGATGATCCGAGTCCCGCGCCTTTTTTCGCAGTTCCGTATGGCGGCCACCCTGCGCCACTGGAGCTGCTGCTGCTTCAGCTGGGGAAAGATAATGAAAATGAGGAGAAAGTACAGCCAGAAAAATGACCCGTCCATTGGGATCCTCCTTCCGCCCGAAGGGGAAAAGTTGTTTTTCTATTTTGAAGCCGTTTCCGCGAGATCGGGTTTTCTGCACGCGACGGAACGGAAACGCACTTCACCGCCGTCAAGAAATGCCTCGATGCATTCTCCACCGGTGCTTCCCTTCCCAAGCAGGAAATCGGCCAGCCTGTCCTCAATGAGCGTCTGGATGATCCGCCGGAGAGGGCGGGCCCCATATTTCGGCTGGTACCCCTTTTCCAGGATAAAGGAACGGACTTCATCACCTACAGAGAGGACGATGCCCCTGGAGGAAAGCCTGGAGACTAATTCTTCGACCATGATAGCCACTATGGCCATCATACTCTCCCTGTTCAGGGGCCGGAAGACGATCATTTCATCGAGGCGGTTTATAAATTCCGGCCTGAAGGTCCTGTTGACCTCGTCCATGATCGCCGCCTTGAGTTTGCTCCAGTCGAAGGGGTCTTTCTCGTCTCCCCCCGAAAAGCCGAGGGTAGACCCCTTGGCCGCTTCCCTCGCCCCCACGTTGCTTGTCATGAGGATGACTGTATTTCGGAAATCCACCGTTCTCCCCTGACCGTCGGTCAGCCGTCCATCTTCCAGAATCTGGAGCAGGATGTTGAAAATATCGGGATGGGCCTTTTCGATCTCGTCAAAGAGCACCACCGAGTAGGGTCTCCGGCGGACCGCTTCGGTGAGCTTGCCCCCCTCTTCATAGCCTACATATCCCGGAGGGGCCCCGATGAGTTTGGACACCTCATGCTTTTCCATGAATTCACTCATGTCAAGGCGGATCATGGTATCTTCCGAACCGAAAAGGAATTCCGCAAGACGCCTTGCGAGTTCCGTCTTTCCGACTCCCGTCGGGCCAAGAAGAAGGAAGCTGCCGATGGGCCGCCTTGGGTCTTTCAGTCCGCTCCTTGCGCGACGAATAGCCCTGGCGACGGAAACCACCGCATCATTCTGGCCGACAAGCCGTTTCTCAATTTCCTCTTCCATCCTGAGGAGCCGCTCCGATTCCTCTCCGGTGAGCTGAAAGACGGGAATTCCCGTCCACTCGGCCACAACATCCGCAATGTCCTCGCCCGTAACAATAGGCTGGTAGGAGTTTCTGCGGGAACGCCACTTCCGCCGTTCTTCCTCCAGATCCTCCGAAAGCCTCCGCTCATCGTCCCTGAGCCGGGCAGCTTTTTCGAACTCCTGGGAATCGACGGCACCCTCCTTTTCCCTCCTGATTTCCTCAAGCTTCTTCTCCATCTCTTTCAAGGAGTCAGGAGTCTCCATGGCGTTGATCCTCGCCCTGGCGGCCGCCTCGTCAATGAGGTCGATCCCCTTGTCCGGGAGATGGCGGTCGGTGATATACCTGGCTGAAAGACGCGCCGCAGCCTCAAGGGCATCATCCCGGATCTTCGCCCTGTGGTGGGATTCGTACCGGTCACGGAGTCCTTCCAGGATGAGAATGGAGTCGTCCACGCTCGGTTCGTGGACATGAACGGGCTGAAACCTCCTCTCCAGGGCAGCGTCCTTTTCTATGTGCTTTCGGTATTCGTCCAGGGTGGTAGCGCCGATAACCTGGAATTCTCCCCGGGAAAGGCTCGGCTTGAGAATGTTGGCGGCATCAACGGCCCCTTCGGCCCCGCCCGCTCCGACAATGGTGTGGATCTCGTCGATGAAGAGGATGACGTCCCTGGCCTCGGAAAGTTCCTTCACCAGTTTTCTCATGCGTTCCTCGAACTCTCCCCGGTATTTGGTTCCCGCCACAAGGTTCCCCATATTGAGCTGCATGACCTTTTTGTCCCTGAGAATTTCCGGAATGTCCCCCTCGGCAATCTTCTGGGCAAGCCCTTCCACGATGGCCGTCTTCCCCACGCCCGGGTCGCCTATGAGAACAGGGTTGTTTTTCGTCCTCCTCGAGAGAATCTGGATGATTCTCCTGATCTCCTTGGTTCTCCCTATGACGGGATCCAGCTCGCCGTTCCTGCTTTTTTCGCTCAGGTCAAGGGCAAGCTGGTCAAGAGTCGGGGTCTTCGTCCGGCCCTTTTTCCGGCCCGTCTCGACCGAGGGTTCCGCTCCCCGGTCACCTTCGCTGTCGGTCCCTCCGAGGAACCGCTGGATTTCCCTGACCAGCTGGGCGTGATCAACACCTACAGACTGGAGCGTCTGGGCGGCCATGCCCTCGCCTTCGGCCAGAATACCCAGAAGGATATGCTCCGTCCCGACATAGTTGACGCCCATATTCCGGGCTTCCCTGATGGAAAGATCGAGCACCCTCTTTGCCCTCGGGCTGAGAGGAAGATCCACCGGTTTGAGGATGGGGTGAGACTTGCCCACCGAATCCTCAAGCCGGCGCTTCATCTCGTGAAGATTGATCCCGAGAGACTCCATGGCCTGCACAGCCACTCCTTCCCCTTCGGCAAGGATGCCGAGAAGGATATGTTCCGTCCCAATGACGTCATGCCCGAGGCGAAGAGCCTCTCTGTGGGCAAGCTGAACCACTTTTTTGCCTCTCTCAGTGAAAAACTGCCACATGAATGATCATCCCTTTTTCTTTTCCCGTCAGGGAGTTTCTCCTTCGGCTCATGCCAGAGCCAAGCTCCGGAGCATTCTCTTCAGAAGCTCCGCCTGTATGGCGTTCCGTTTGTAGGGCGACACATCGAATTCCGTGCTGCCGAGCTCTTCGACATAACGAAGGGCCACCTCGATCAGGATGCGTTCCCGGGAACCGATCAATCCCCGTTCCTGAAGTGAAGTGAGAAGCCGTTTTGCTTCCTGTCCTGTAATGGCATCCCCGATGATTTCTTCGATGTGGTTGATTTTTTCCTCCGGAATGTCGTATCGGAGGCGGAATATACGAATATAACCATGGCCGCCTCTCTGGCTTTCCACTATATACCCCCGCTCAGGGGTGAAGCGGCTTCTGAGGACGTAATTTATCTGACTTGGTACGCACCCGAAGATCTCCGCCAACTCTTTTCTCCGGAGCGACACCGCCTGTTCGTCCATCTCGGTAAAAAGATTGTTGATGTAGTTTTCAATAACTCTCGTCAGACTCGCCACGGCACTTCCCTCCAGATGCAACAATTTCCGATGATTATTCTACGCCATTGGTCAGTATTAGTCAACTTGATAAATTTTCCTCATTCCACAGGTTGTTTTCGATGAATTCCCGCGAGGGGGGTCAGCCCTTTTTCTCCGGACATTACCTCCGACGTCGAAAAAAACCATCTTCTCGTACCCGTTCTTATCCACAGGAATGATCGTGGCGTCCCTATCGACTGTAACCTCCCCCTCCGTACTTTCCGCGTCGGTCAAAAAAGGAGCGGAAGACCGAAGGGGCGGGAAAGGCCTTTCCGGTGCGTTTCTTTTCCCCCTGATACTCGTTCAGAAGATTCACGGCGGAGACAAGCACACCGTCAAGCGAACCGAAGAATCCATGAACATAATTTCAAGCCTCGGAAATTCGCAACATCATCATCTTTTCTCAATGATACACTACGATAAACAGACTGTCACACTTTTCCGATTTCAACCCACCCCGCTCTAAATCCGCAGGCAGCGGGTATCGGCGACACTCCCCCTGCCTGAAAACCGTGGACTTAGGCGAGGACTCCCGCCACGACACGCCCGGCACGCCCGGCACGAAATTCCTATTTTTTGAAGCTGTTCTCCTTTCCTTCAAAAAGACGGCGGATATTCTCCCTGTGCCGGACGGTTGAAAGGACCGCCAGGAGCGTGAGCAGGAAGATATAAGGGAAGGGGAAGGAAAGAACAGCTGCGATGAGGGGAAGGCACCAGAGAGAGATAAGGGAGGCAAGAGAAACATATCCTTTCAGTTTCAGCAGGGCGAACCAGATGACTCCCCCGGCGGGAGCGAGGAAAAAGGAGAGGGGGGGGTGGAGAAAAAAAACAACGCCGTAGGTGGAAGCGACACCCTTCCCTCCCCGGAAACCGAGCCAGAGCGGGAAGTTGTGACCGCAAACCCCTGCAAACCCTGTAAAGGCAATGGTCCAGGGATCAGCCACGCCGGCGGCCCGGGCACACAGAATGCCTACGGAGGCCTTGATCATGTCGACAACAGTCACCGCCACCGCCCATTTTTTCCCCATGAGCCGCCCCACGTTTGTGGCGCCCACGTTTCCCGAACCGAAGGTCCGTATGTCCACTCCCTTGACCGCCCGGGCCGCAAGATAGCCCGTGGGAAAGGAGCCTGCGAGATAGCCGAAGAGAATCCAGAGCAGGGAGTTCATCTTTTCCTTCCTTTCTTTTCTATGAAGGCATCCACCACAAGGACGCCTTTTCTGTTTACAAACAGAGGGTTGACGTCAAGCCGCGCCACTTCCCTCTCACAGAAGGCAAGTCTCGAAAAGGCCGAGAGAGCGGAGGCAAAGGCCTCGATATCAAGACGCTCCCTTCGCCACCCTTCGAGCAGCAGCGGGTACCCCTTTGATTCCCGGATCATTTTCAGGGCCTCCTCCTCGTCGAAAGGAGCCATCCGGATTACTCCGTCAGGGAGAATCTCCGTATATACGCCGCTGATTCCCGTTTCCACTACGGGACCGAACCGAGGATCCCTCCGGAATTCCAACCTCCATTCGGTTCCTCCCCTGATCATTTCCTGCACCAGAACTCCCCGGATTCTTGCCCGGGGATCGGCCACCCTTGCCTTTTCCAGGGTTCTGCCGTAGGCATTCCGCAGCTCTTCCCGGTCCTGAATATTGAGG
Organism: Aminivibrio sp.; assembly: GCF_016756745.1. NCBI lineage: Bacteria > Thermotogati > Synergistota > Synergistia > Synergistales > Aminobacteriaceae > Aminivibrio > Aminivibrio sp. Next base: position 53,347 of record NZ_JAESIH010000051.1, on the reverse strand, counting down.
GCGACGACCCGTGCTTCCGTTTTGTGAAGGATATTCGGCGACATGACCTTGAGGGCCACGGGGTACCCGATTGCTTCGGCCGCCTCTGCGGCTTCCCTGAAGGAACGGCAGAGCCGTTCCCGCGCCACGGGGATGCCGAAGGCGCCGAGAAGGACTTTCGCATCGTATTCAGTCGGCCAGGGATGGATTGGGCACCCGGACGGGGCCGCCTTTTCAGCATGGGCCGGAGGGCGGGTCCCTCCAGCGGAGATGGTGAAGGCTACGGCATCCAGACATCTCCCTATGCCCGGGATAAAGGGATTTCCCGCTTTCGCCGCACCGGCCAGGAACTCCGCAGAGGGAAAGGACAGGGAAGACGCCAGAAGACAGGGGCGCTCTCCATCCTGCACACTATTCGCCGATGTCCGGCCAGCGGACGAATGCTCGTCGTTCCTGACCACTTTCAGCACGATAGATGTTCCGTCGTCCGCATCGAGGAGGGGTATGCCCCTCCTGACAGCTTCATTTCGGACAAGCCGTGCCATTTCACCCTGCCCCGCTTCGATGAATATGCCCCTGAGCCCCTCGGCATCTGCCGTCAGAAAGGCGGCCGCGCCATCCACGATGTGGGAGGGTTCCTGCAAGGAAACAACTCCGAACTGGCGGAGCGCGGAGTCCTTCACCCTGTCGTCGCCGGGGACAGGATCGAATTCGAGCAGTCCGACACATTTTCCCTGCCTGGCAGCCTCTGCGGCGAACTCGAGAAGTTCCCGCCCTTTACGGAGCCGTTCCAGGATAAAAGCAAAAAAACGGACCTTTTCATCGAGTTCAAGGATACTCCATGCGGCCTCCACGGGAGAAAGATCGCTCCGCTCCCCGAAGGAGAAACCGTAGCGCAGGGGAATGGACCGGATTTCCGATTCCCTTGCAGTCCTCAGGAAAAGCCCCTTTCCCTCGGCGAGAAGGGCAGTTTTTCCCCGATCGTTTCCTGAAAGGAACGGAGTGATCAGCCCCCCGCTCCCCGGGCCGATGATCTTCGAGCCTGTCTTTTTTGCAAGGCTTCGCAGGGAAGCGGGCACATCCCGGGACCACCCTCTTCCAAGCACGATAAAGGGGATTTTTCTTGAAATGCAGTCTCCAAGGACTTCTCTGCCCCGGGATCGGTCTTTTTCCCCGATAAGAACTGTCTGGGGGGAATCTTCTTCCAGTATTGAGGAAACCGGTTCGACACCGGGCAGAGTCGGGGAAAAAATCTCCATGTCATCTCCGATCAGGAGTGTTTTCCCCATTCCGGGCAGCCTGTCATTTTTCAGCATCCTCCACTCCCCCTTTTTCCGCAGGGTATCAAAAAAGGGGAGAGCATATTCGGCCCTCCCCCAGTAACGCAGACACCGCCGCAGTGAAAAATCAGGATACTCCCTTGATCCTGTCTGAGCCCTTCTTTATGTTCAGCTCAACAAGGTCCTTCTGCTGCAGAATATCCCATTTCAGGTTCAGAACGAGAAGGAAAAGGGCGGAATACCCGTCCACTTTCCAGGCGGACGCCTCCTTTTCGAAGGCCTTGTAGATCGTGGAAATCTGCTCTTCTCCCCGGCCTTCCTCCTCTAGGGATCGGAGGAATTCGTCCAGATCTTCCAAGCTGTCTATTTCGGCGGCTCTCAGAATGTCCCAGAGGTAGGAAAGGCTTGTCTCCAGATACTCCTGGGAAGGCGCAAAGGGAGGAAAACCGGTTTCCACCGCTGCATCCGTCCATCTTCGCAGTACATCGGCCCGTTCCTCGAAGTACTGCTTCAGCATTGTCCTATCGAAAACCTTCCGCCGGTCAGGATCCGGTTCAGGGGAAGAGGAAGCGGTGACAGGCACTGCAGCTTCCCTTGCCGCTTCCCAGAGAGAGAGGAATCCTTCGTCGGCTTCTTCAAGCAGCGCGCTCAGGCGTAGAAGCTTCCTCTGCATCTTTTTCTTCGTTGCCGTATCGGTTGGCAGGGATACTTTCGGAGCGTTCGCGGCCCAGACTTCCTGGAGTACGGTTCGAATCTCGAGGGTGAAGGGCAGGTCCCTGTACTTCGCCCATTCCCTCAAGGCTCCCCGCTCCCTGCTCAGGGAAAGAACGTAGGATACCGCGGGGTAGCCGTACCGGTCGGGTGAATCCAGGCCGGCAAGGGGAACGGAACGGGACATGTCCGCCAGGAATTCCTTCCGGACAATGCCCTCCACTTTTTCCACATCGTCGGGGAAATTGACGAGAATTTTCACGGTGCATAAGTCCGCGATGTCGGCAAGAACCGACTGTTCCGCCGTCGGAAGCGTCCCGGCGGTCCTGAGAAACTCCTCCGGGGTCTTCGCCCTTCCGAAGACGCCGTACACTTCGATGTTCTCTCCCTCGACGAGGTTCTGAAGAAGGTTGCTGATCCTCCCGGCGAACTCTTCATAGAGAGAGTACTTTTCCATGTACTTCCTTCCCCATTCGTCAGTTCTCGATCCGTTCATCACTTCATCACCGCCCATAATTATAAAGTGCTGCCGGCCCGCAAAACCCGGCATTCAGCCGGTTAAAGCCCCTTGAACGAACGACAGGCCGCCTGCGGGAGATTCCCCTGAATACACAATCCATCGGCAAGTATATAGTAAGACAACTCCATTGAAAAGCCCTGTCGGGAAACCTAAATCCGCACCTCAGCGGGAGCGTCACCGGTGCTCGCTTGGGCGGGGGGTGCAGATTGTCGTCCTTGACAACTGCACCTGAAACCGACATCCGTGTCGGTTTCTCGGCCCGGGCACTGTGCCCGGCGACACTCCCTCTGCCTGAAAAACCTGCGGATTTAGGGGAAACCTACATTCGCAGGCAGCGAAGAGCGTGATTTCTTCACCCCAGGCCGGGCGAATTCACATCATCCCCGGCGACACCCCCTCCGCCTGGAAAAGCTGCGGATTTAGGGGAATCGGATCCCGTCAATGTCAGGTCCCCAGTTTTTCTTTACCGAGAAAAAACCGTTCCAGGGAAAGAACATGGGAAAGAAGTTCACCCCTCGCCCGCCTCTTAGCGGCGTTCAGAAAAAGGGCCGCCTTGTCCCTCTCTCCGTTACGGAGCCAGGCATGAGCAAGAAGTGAAAAGTAGACGGCCTGCTCTTCTTCGTCCCGATCCCGGAAAACAACCGCCCGCCCCTCCTCCTTTCTTCTGAGAATGTAACTCATGGCAAGGTTGAGGTAAACGCCCCCCTCTTCGGGGTTAAGAGCCACGGCTTCCATGAGGGGAGCCTTTGCGGCAGCCCATCCGGGCGACATCCCCCCCGTTCCGGGAAGAGGGATGGAATTGGGGATGTTCCCCGCCAGGGGGCCTTCCTCCACGGGAGTGATATCCCTCCAGCGGCGTTCGCTGAACGGCACGCCGCCGAAAATCCGGGAACTCTCAGCGGAAGCCCCGGAAACCAGGGAGGACGGGAGGAGCATTCTCTTCCAGAAAAGAGAAAAAGCGGATGAATAATTGCCCCGTCTGAGCTGTTCCATCCCCTTCCCCCAAAGAGCATCAGGAGATTCTCCTGCAGCGGGGCTCACCGAAGCAGGAGCCCAAAGGGACTTCTCCCTGCCGGTAAATTCTTTCCCGTAACTGCGGGGGGTCAACGGGGGGTAATCTGCGGCAACCCGACCGGTACCAGCCCCGGACCCCCGCCCCTCCGGCCTGACCCGTTCTGCCTGGGGCTGTCCCTTCCGGCTGGGGCGTAGTGTGGGGGCAGGCTTTTTTTGCTGCACCGCTGAAGGATGGGAAGTTTTTGGCGCTGTCGTTCCGCTCTTCGGCTCCTTCTTTGCTCGAGGAGGCTCTTTTCCTGCGGCGTGGGCCGCAGGAACATTATGCTTCGTTTCGGTGGATCCTCCTTTTACGTTCCCTTCATTCGGCTTCCCATCCGGCACAGCAGCCGAGAGGGCCTTTTCCGCTTCGGCCAGGGCTTCCGCAGCAATGGCCGAAGCGGGATGAAATTTGAGAACCATCCTGTAATAAGAGGCCGCTCCTTCCATGTCGCCGGCTGCTTTTTTTGCATCACCGAGCCCCATCAGGGCGTCATGGTCGTCGGGGACGAGGTCAAGAGCCTGAAGGAACCTGTTCCGGCTCTCTTCAAGATCTCCGAGTCCGAGGGCGGCCCGCCCGAGAAGAACCCTTTCCCTGGCAGCAATTTCCCGTTCCAGTTTTTCCGCTTCTTCGTTCTGAACTGACAGGGCCCTCTCCGCCCGTTCAAGATCGGAACGATATTCTTCCGAAGAGCTCTCCAGATCCAGAGCCTTTTTGAAGGCTGAAACGGCCTGGACAAAATCGCCCTTCGCCTCGTATGCTCTGCCCATGCCTGCAAATACCCGCGCATCGGAAGGGTCGAAGTTCACGCTTTCCTGGAAGGAGCGGATTGCATTGTCATAGGAGGACATGGCAAAAAAAAGGAAACCGAGCCTTGCGTGCACCAAGGGGTCCTCAGGAGCTACCTGAAGACAGCGGTAGTAGGCGTCTACAGCCTCGCCCTTCCGGTCAAGCCGCTCGAGGGCTTCGGCTATGCCGAGGAGAGCGTCGAACTCCAGGGGATTTTTTTTCGCCGCCCGTTTGTAGTAAGCGAGAGCCTGTACGTAGTCCCCCCCTTTGGAATGCTCCCGGCCTTTCAGGATCAGATCTCTCGTGCTTTCCCCGCCGAAAAGAAAATAAGCTCCAACGACCACAGCCGCAGCCGTGGCCGCCATGCCGACGGCGGCCCTTCTTTTTTTCCTGCCCGTTGTTCCCGGTGATTCCCTTTCAAGGGATGAAACAAGGGGAGCAGAAAACTCTTCCTTCCCGGGAAGCACAGATTCTTCCGGCAGAAAAGGCAAATCCTCTCCCTGGCTCCGAGATTCATCCTGCCCGTTTTCCCCGTAAACCCCTTCGGCCCTTTCCGCTTCGTCCGGCTCGAGGGAACGAACACCGTCTTCAGCTTCTTCCCGGGAGGAAGGGACACTTCCTGCTTCCGGAGGAGCCGCGGATTCAGTTTCGGAATACGGGCGTTCCGTCGGAGCTGCGTCAGGGGAAGATTCGTCTTTTCCCGAAGGTCCGGCACCGTACACCGCAACGGGAAGCCCCAGAAGGGCCGCCACATCGCGCTGCATTTTCCTTGAAGACGGATTCCCCGCATCTTCCGGCTGATCCGGCTTTCCCCTCAACCAGTTTTCCAGGTTCCTGTCCATTGCCCCACCCCTTGGTAAACCGGAATTTTTATAAGTGTACTAAAAAAACGATTTCCGGGCCAGTCCCGGAGAAGACATCATTCCACGGGTTGTTTTCGATGTAGCTCCCGCAAAGGGGGGCAGCCCTTTTATCCGGACATTACCCCCATGTCGAAAACCCACCTTCTCGTACCCGTTCTTACCCCAAGGAAGGCTGATTTGTCGTAATGAAAGGGAGGTCCATCCGCGCCGCGCTCAGCATGCGGCGCTTAACTCCAATATCCCCCCTCCTCCCTGTGAATGTCAAATATTCATACGATGCAATCAAAGCGGCTTCCAATGCGCGGTTTCGCTCAGCCTTCCTGTTGTTTACCCGATTGAAGCTCTTATTGCAAGCTGATTTTCCCGTCCCGGATTCATAAACGTCTCCCCAAAGGCAGGAGGGAGGTAAGAATCCCGCCGATCAACTCGTTGCATTGGGTCAGAAGGAGATTTTCTAGGCAACCTGTGGAAGGAGGGAGGAAAAACAACAGTGAAAAGAAATATATAAAAGAAGCCTTTCTCTTTTAAGAGAAAGGCTTCTTTTATAATTAAAATGGTGCGGAGGGGGAGACTCGAACTCCCACAGCCTTGCGGCCACAAGGTCCTTAGCCTTGCGCGTCTACCTGTTCCGCCACCCCCGCGCAACGACGGATATTATAATCGCCCTTTTCAAGAGAGTCAATAGACTCAATAGAAGAAAACTAAAATTCTCTTCTCTCCTTGATCCTGGCGGATTTTCCGCTTCTCTTCCTGAGGTAGTAGAGTTTGGCCCGGCGGACTTTGCCCAGCCGCTTCACTTCGATCCGGCTGATGGAAGGGCAGTGCAGGGGGAAAACCCTCTCCACGCCCACGCCGCTTGAAACCTTCCTCACGGTAAAGGTCTCGCTGAGCCCCCCGTGTTTCCTTGCGATGACCACGCCCTCGAACACCTGGATACGTTCCCTCGTACCTTCCTTAACCTTCACGTGAACCCGAACGGTGTCTCCCGAACGGAAATCGGGGACGTCGCTCCTCAGATACTTCTTTTCCACAAGACTGATTACGTCCATTGTATAAGCCCTCCTTGCGTCCGTTTCACTCTTCATTTTCCAACTTTTTCAACGCCATCCGAAAAAACGGTCCAGAACAACTCCCACGGCAGTCCTGACCGAAAGATGGTTGTAATCGCCGAATCCTCCTGAAAGAGGCTGCAGCACCATGTGACACCGGCCGAGCACCTCTTCGTGGAGTCCCGACCCCGTTCCGAAGACAAAAACCACCGGTTTTCTTTCCCGAAGAATTCTTCTTTTGGCTTCGAGCCAGTGAAAACCGCCTTCCCTCGTCCGGGCGGTGGTTCCTATGAAAAGGGGCGGCTCTTTTTCCCGCCTGGTTACCCATTCCGTCGCCCTGTCGAGAGAAGGGAAAATTTTGATTGTGCTGAAGGCCTCTTTTCTGTCGGGATTGACCTCTCCTCCGGCACCGCCGATCCAGTGCGCGGCCATGGTCTTCACAAGCTCCCTCTGGCTCTGCAGCGGTGTCGTCACAAGAAACCCGTCAAGCCCGTAGGTTCTGCACGACCGTCCAATGTCCGAAAGATCAAGTCCGGTGACCGCCGCCGTCGTTTTTTCGCCTTTTCTGTCAAGAACCGGAAAATGCACCAGGGCGGCATACATTCCTTTGGGCAGGTAGGGTCGTATATTGGCCCTCCCTATGAGGTCAGGCCTCCTCGACAGGGTTCTTCGTACAGCTTCACTCCTGCGCCAGTTCTCAATCTCTGCGGCATGTCCGGAAAGAAGCACATCCGGGACGGGTATTCCCTCCCATTCGGAGGGGCGGGTGTAGTGAGGATGATCGAGCATCCCCCTGAAAAAAGAGTCCTCCACCACCGCCGACTCTTTCCCGATTACTCCGGGTACAAGCCGCGCCATGGCATCGATGACGGCCATGGCAGGAATCTCTCCTCCGGTAAGGACAAAGTCCCCCATGGAAATTTCCCGGTCCACCCGTTTTTCCATAAACCGCTCATCGAGCCCCTCGTAATGACCGCAGATGATCACCACGTGATCCCTTGCAGCGAGAGTCTCGACGATCTCCTGGGACAGGAGGTCGCCCTGGGGCCCCGGACAGACCACGTAAGCAGGGCCTTTCGCTGTCTCGATCGAATCAAGGGCCTTTTCGAGGACCTCCGGCAGAAGGACCATTCCACCACCGCCTCCGAAGGCGTAGTCGTCCACCTGCCTGTAGTTTCCAGCGCCGAAATCCCGCAGGTCCACCACGTCAACTCGGATAAGGCCGTTCCGGATCGCCCTCCCGATCATGCTTTCGGAAAGAAAGTCACGAAAAAAACCGGGAAAAGCGGTGACAATGGTTACGTTCACGATTACCAGAGCCCCTCGATGAGTGAAATCCTCATTTCTCTTTTTTCAAGGTCCACTCCCGCGATGAATTCTTTTACCGCAGGTATGAAATGATCGGTTCCCGTTTCGTCCCGCACTGTGTACAGGTCGTTTTCTCCCGCCGGAACCACGTCGGAAACTGTCCCCAGAACGTCGCCGGTGGAATGGTTCACCACCGTCATCCCTAGTAGATCGTCTACCCAGAAAGCTCCTTCCTCGAGAGGATAGCGTTCCTCGGGCAAGATCTCCACGGTTGTCCCGACAAGAGCCTCCGCTCCGTTCCTGTCTTTTACTTCTTTTGTCCCGGCAACAACGATTCCCTTGCTGTCAAGAAACCGGACAGAAAGAAGGGTCAGTTCCGACCGGAGCGTTCCGTCGCTCCCATACAGCCTGAGCGTGTCCATATCGGCAAATCGCGCGGGGTTGTCGGTCAGTGCATGGATTTTGAGCTCGCCACGCAGACCCTGCGCTCCCACGACGCGTCCGATCAGAATCCTATTCGTCCTCAACGATGTCCACATCCACCCGGTCGTTAACCTTCACCGCGGCCGCCTTCGCAAGAAGGCGGACGGCGTTGATCGTCGCACCGCGTTTCCCGATCACACGGCCCACGTCATCTGGGGCGACGTGAATCGTAACCGCCGTTACTCCCCGGTCGTCAGTCTCGTCTTCAACCCGGACACTGTCCGGATCCGTCACGAGACGCCTGACGATGAATTCGACGAGCTCCCTGTAGTCGGGCATGACTATTCGGCCTGCTTCTTGCCCGCCTCGAATTTCTCCCAGACGCCCGACTTCTTGAGCAGACCTCTGGCCGTATCGGAAGCGGTCGCTCCGACTGTCAGCCAGTAAACGGCCCTTTCTTCATTGACGGTGATTTTCGCTGGTTCCACCATGGGGTCATAGGTGCCGAGAAGCTCAATGAACCTTCCATCCCTGGGAGAGCGGGAATCCGCAACAACCAAACGGTAAAACGGGGCCTTCTTCCGTCCATGACGGGCAAGGCGAATTCGTACTGCCATATACCATACACCTCCTAAAAGATTACCGGATCACACCTGGGAGCCGCTTTTCTCTCCCGGCGGTCCGTGACCGGACGCTCCCTACCTGAATCCTCCGCCTCCGAAAAGCCCCTTCGGGAGACGAAATCCTTTGCCGCCCTGCTTTCCGAACTGTTTCCAGAGTTTCCGCATCTGCTCGTACTGAGCAAGAAGCTGGTTCACCATCTGGACCGAAGTACCGGAACCCTGGGCTATACGCCGCCGCCTGCTACCCTTGATCACGGCCGGGTTCCGCCGCTCCTCCCGTGTCATGGACTGGATGACGGCCTTCGACTGCTTCAGCCTTTTCGTGTCGAGGTCGTCGCTCCCCATCCCCTTCATCTTGCTGAAACCGGGGATCATCTCCATTACCTTGTCGAGGGGGCCCATTTTTTCTATCTGCTCGAACTGGAGGAGAAGATCCTCCAGGGTGAACTTCTTTTGCTTCAGGCTTTCGGCGATCTTTTCCGCCCCTCCGGAATCGGCCATTTCCCTTATCTTCTCGGCGAGCCCCATAACATCGCCCATACCCATGATCCTCTGGGCCATGCGCCTGGCATCGAACACCTCCAGGGCATCAGTTCCTTCCCCAACGCCGGCGAGCTTGATCGGAACACCGGTGACCTGCCTGATGGCAAGGGCGGCACCTCCGCGGGCATCACCGTCAAGCTTGGAAAGGACCACTCCGGTGAGGCTGAGCTTTTCATGGAACGCCGAAGCTACCTTCACCGCTTCCTGGCCTGTCATGGCATCCACCACGAGAAGAACTTCCGTGGGAGGCAGCTGCCGTTTCATCGCCGCCAGCTCCTCCATGAGCTCTTCGTCGGCGTGAAGCCGCCCGGCAGTGTCAAGGAGAATTACGTCATACAGCCTTTCCGAGGCGAACGAGACCGCTTCCCGGACGACGGAAAGAACATCCGACTCTCCCGCCGCCGGGCCGAAAAAGCCTATCTTCGACTGCTCGGCAAGAATCCTGAGCTGTTCCACGGCGGCCGGCCTTCTGAGGTCGCATGCAACCACGAGGGGCTTATGCCCGGAAGAAAGTTTCTTTGCTATTTTCACCGTGGTGGTAGTTTTTCCTCCGCCCTGAAGTCCGACCATGAGGTAAACCGACGGCGGCCTTGGAGAAATGGCCAAAGGAACCGGTTCGGCGCCCATGAGCGCCGAAAGCTCCTCGTAGACTATGGCCGTAACCTGCTGGCCTGGGGTTATGGAATCAAGAACATCCTTGCCCAGTGCCCTGATTTTTATGGCTTCCACAAGGTTTTTTACGACTTTGTAATCCACGTCGGCCTCGAGAAGACCCCTGCGGACCTCCCTGAGAGCGCTGTCAACGTCGGATTCGGAAAGTTTGCCCCGGCTCTTCAGTTTGGCGAAAACGCCTTCCAGGCGTTCACGAAGTGCGTCGAACATCGCGGTCTTCCTCCGGTCGTGAATTTGTTCCGGTGCTTCCCCCGTTTTCTTCGAGGGCCCTGCGGAGCGAGCGGATTTCTTCCTCCAGCCCCTCTTCTCTCCGGTGAAACCCCAGGAGCGTTTCAAGTTCCTCCAGTTTTTCCCGGCTCCTGGAAATGAGATCATGAACGGCCTGCCTGCTGGCTCCGAGTTTTTCGGCAGTTTCTGAAAGGGAAAGGTCGGAGAACTCGTGAAGCTCCCAGGCTTCTCTCTGCTTTTCCGTCAGCAGGGGGCTGTAAAGGTCGTACAACTGGTTGACGAAAAGCCTTCTCGACAGGATCAGATCTTCCTTTGCCAAAACGGCACCTCCCCGAAACAGAGGAATTATAGACGGCTCTCCGCAGACTGTCAAGAAAATATTCTTTACACCACCTTTCAGTCAACCCTAAATCCGCACCCCCGGCCCAAGCGGTCCCCGTGACGCTCCCCGCCGGGGTGCGGATTTAGGGTCAAACAGGGGGATGGACAAAGGAACCGTTTCTTGTCATCATACGTAGAATACGATAAACGGCACCCAAGGAGGAAGAACGATGAACGAAAGTCCTTTTGACGCGGCCCGGAAAAAACACTGGAGAGCGCTGGGTCTCACTGTAGCCGCAAATCTTGCGGCTAAGGGGTTTGAAGCGGTCTACGTGGATTCGGCTGAAGAGGCCTTGGCCGAAGTACTGAAGTTGATCCCTGCAGGCGCCTCCGTTGGAGTTCCGGGGAGCGTCACCATAAGGGAAATAGGGGCCATGGAAGCCCTCACCCAAAGGGGATGCACCGTCATCCACCACTGGGATCCTTCCCTTTCCGGAGAAGAAAGGCTCCAAAAACTCCAGGACGAACTTCTTGCGGATTTCTTCCTGACAAGCTCCAACGCCGTTACGAAAGACGGCATGCTCGTAAACATCGACGGAAACGGGAACAGGGTAAGCGGCATGGCCTGGGGGAAAAACACCCTCATCTTTGTCATAGGTATGAACAAGGTAACCGCTGATCTGGACGGGGCCATTTCCCGTACAAGGAACGCCGCGACTCCCCCCAACGCTCTCCGGCTCGGTCTGGAACCCCCATGCACAAAAACAGGTCACTGTGTGAACTGCTCTTCGGAAGAAAGGGTATGTAAAGCTCTTCTCATTCTCGAACGGGCTACGGGCGGCAGAAAGACACATGTCATCCTCGTGGGTGAAGATCTCGGCTTCTGATTTCCCGGAGCCCCCGGCCTTCCCCTAAATCCGCAGCTTTTCCTGACAGAGGGAGTGTGTCCCCGGACACAAGGTAAATTCGCCCCTCCGGCTGCCTGCGGATTTAGTTTTTAGGTTCGGGCATATGTGCTTTTTGCAGCCGTGTAGTGTAAACTTGCCCCGACAGTAAAGTGCGGGGAGGAGGAAACAAAATGTCCAATCGGGAAAAGACTGCGCTTGTTCTCGCAGGCGGGCAGATCGGCATGAAATACAACCCCCGGACGAACTCATACCAGCCGACGGTCACCGCCGAAGAAATGCTTTCCTGGCTCCCCCAGGAACTGGCGGACAAGATTTTCGTGGTTGACTGGAGCCGGCAGCCGAGCAGCCATTATACAATCCGCATGACATCGGACCTGGTCCAGATCCTTTCGAAAACAGTAGTCGAGGGAGCCGACGGCATCGTGGTCACATGCGGCAGCGACACCCTGGAAGAAATGGCCTACCTGACCGATCTCTACTGGGCTTATCCTCAGCCGGTCGTCTTCACCGCCGCGACCCTTCCATCCGACAGCAGGGGATCCGACGCCTCAATCAACCTGTACCAGTCCGTCCTTGCCTCGTTTTCGAAGGAATGCTGGGGCGTGGGAGTTCTCGTCTGTCTTCAGGACCAGCTTTTCGCCGCATCGGAAATGACGGAGATCGCCAGCCAGCGGAGAAATTCCTTTTCCGCTCCTGACAGGGGGCCGGTGGCCCAATTTATCGGCGACAGGGTTGACATACTGAGACAGAAACGCCGCGCCAAGATCCTGGAAGGAAATGGAAGCCCCGCACGGGACGTGGAACTCCTTTTCGCTTCCCTCGGCTCAAATGACAAAATGCTTGAATTTCTCGCCTCAGACGAGAAAAGAGAGCTTGACGGACTGGTCATCGCCGGATTCGGAAGCGGAAATGTCCCTCCCTCCTGGATCCCCCACATCAAGAAACTTGTGAAAGATGATATCCCGGTGGTGATTACTTCCCGGTGCCCCCAGGGCCATACAAGGGGAATGCCCTATACCTTCGAGGGAAACATGGCCAGGCTCCTCGAGATCGGAGTGTTCGACGGAGGAGGACTGAGACCCCTGCAGGCACGGCTGAGACTCGCCGTCGCCCTTGGTGCGGGTCTTTCCCGCCAGGAACTCCAGGCCTATCTCCTGGAAGTGTAGACCCTGTCGTTTTGTTCCACTGGTCTGCTGGAGGGGACTTTTTCCGGGGCGCGTCCGGAACGTTTCCTCACTGCATTTCTCATCTTTTTTCTCGCAAAACCGGCTGGAAGCGTGTCATTTAAGTGGTAAAATATATTTGTAATATTCCGTGTTTCAAGGGTGCGAAGCAGCTTTTCGCCGTCAAGGGAAAGAAAGGGGGAATGGGCTGTGAAATATGCCGCCACTGACGAAATAATAGCGCTGCGCCTTTCTGAAGGGGACGATATCGGAGACTCCATCGTCCACGCATGCGGGGCGTGCGACGTGGATTCCGCGGTAATCCTCAGCGCCGCCGGGATGGTTTCCTTCGTTACCTTCGGGTGGTACAACGGGAGGGACTACAATACGGAGACCGTGAAGGACATCATGGAACTGGCAGCTCTCAGCGGCAACATCAGTTACCGTGGAGGGGGGCTCTACCCCCACCTGCACGGAGTCTTCAACAAACCGGACCACGGGGCGATTTCAGGGCATATCCTGCAAGCCATCGTCTTTAACAATGCTGAGGTCTTTCTCAAACCCCTCTCCACGGTAATGCTCGGGAGAGCCTTTGACGGAGCATTTGAAGCCCTGGCCCCGGAAAAGAGGCTGTAAAGAGGAAGGCCCGTTTCCGGGCCTTCCTCTTTATTTCCGAAGGGGGCATTTCCTGCCCCCTGTCAATTTCAGCAGATCTTCGGGTGAAACGGGGAAGAATGCGTGATCGCTTCCTGCTGCGGCCCATACTACCGAATAGAGGAAAAGGTCCTCGTCCAGAAGGGCGGGTATTTCCTCCGGGTAACCCACCGGCGGAACGCCTCCCACCTGGAACCCGGACCACCGGTAGACGTATTCGGGGTCGGCCATCCGGACTTTTTTCGCGCTGCACGCGGAGCGGACTTTTCTGGCATCAACCTTGTTGATTCCCGACATGAGCGCAAGAAGGGGCGCTTCGTCCACGAGGAGAACGAGACTTTTCAGAATATGGGCGGGCGGCGCGCCGACTGCCCGGGAGGCGTCGTCTACGGTAAAAATAGTTTCGTGAGAAAAGGTGATGGAATCAGGGTATCCTCTTTCCCTGAGAAAGGCCCGCACTTTTTCCACGGGATCGCCGGAAGGGTGATGTCTTTCCGGCGATCCCCCGGTGGCTTTATTCGTCATCGCCGATCATTTTCCTCCGCAGAAGAAAGTCGAGAAGCATTTCCATGGCCTTGGTGGTCATGGTCCCGTAGGTGATGGAGAAGGTTCTCATGAGGGACGGCTTGAAGGGTATCATCACAAGCCCCTGCATCTCACCGGAGCCGGCGAGGCGGGAGATGACCGCTCCCTCGGCGCCTTTCTTCACAGCCTCCACCACGGCGCTCACATGGCCGAACTTGAGGTACACATGTTTTCCTTTCCCCATATGAGCCTTGAAGGCATCTTCCCAGATACGGGAGGTGGATGATCCGGTCACCCTTCCCACAAGATCCATGTTCTCGAGATCTCTCAGGGTGACGCTCTCCCTGCCTGCAAAGGGGTGATCCTCACTGACAAGGAGGACCAGTTCGTCCCTGGCGAAGGGAACGGTGTTGAAACCGGACGCATGACGCCCGTGACCGGTAACGGAAATATCCGATTCCCTGGTCACCATTTTTTCGATTGCTTCCCTCGAATCGGATATACGGACTTCCACTTCTATATTCGGGTAGAGCTTCCGGAATTCCACGAGAAGGCCGGGAAGGATGAAGTCGCCCGGAATGGAGCTTGCGCTGATCCTCACGATGCCGGAGACATCGTCGGCAATGTCGGAGAAGTCCCTTTTTATGTCCGCGAGCTGGGAAATGGTCTTCCGGGCGAATTTGTAGAGCACTTCGCCCTCCACGGTGAGATTGGAGCATTTCTGCCCCCGGGCGAAAATTTTGACACCCATTTCCCGCTCGAGTTTTGCGATGTGCTTGCTCACGGCAGGCTGGGAAATTCCGAGAGAAGCCGCAGCAGCAGAGATGCTTCCCTTCTCCATTACTTCCACGAGACTCTGAAGTTCACGAAAATCCAACGCTGATTCCTCCCCACAAAATATGTTCATTTTTACCTTTGTTTCTTTCCCCCCCTTAATATATTCTGAACGGGAAAGGAGTTCAAGGGGGGTATATGATTTTTTACGGAATGTTTTTCTTGAGCAAATTGTAATCATTGGTATAATAATATATATCCTGAGAAAACACTCCATCGGAGGTGAAATCGCCATGAGCCTCGGAATGAGGATCAGAACGCTGCGTAAGGCCCTTGGCCTCACTCAGCAGGCCCTTGCGGACAGAACGCAAGTCAGCAGAATATACATCCAGGCCCTCGAAAGCAACAGGAGGATGCCCTCCATGAAACTTCTGAACCGCCTGGCGGAAGCCCTCAGCGTCGAGGTTCAGGACCTGGTGAAAACGGTGTCGTCAGCTCCTTCCGGACGGCTCCAGCTTGAGGAAGTGCTCCAGGTGAGCCCCGAAGTGGAGGTCTGGTACAGGAGCAAGAAACTCAAGCCCAGAGAGCTCAAGTTCGTCCAAAGCCTCATTGACGCGGCCATCTCGCGCTGGGAAGAAGAGGACCGGGCGGACGGCGACGTCTGATCATTACATGAATACAACGCCGGCCTTCCGTTTTCCCGAACCTCCCGAACACATTCCGGAGTGGGCCTCAAAGGCCGCCGCAGAATGGACGGGCCTCGACGAGTTCTCCCTTCTCGTCAGGGCCGAGGAACGGACGGGAAAACAAATCGACCTGGAATATCCGCTTCTTCCCGGTGAAACATGGGGGTTTCACATCGTGAAGGGGCGAAGAGCGGGAATATTCATCAACCGGAGACTTCCGGAACGGTGGAAGAGATTCGCCCTTTTCCACGAACTTTTCCACCTTCTTGAACACAGGAAGGGAGAGGCTTTCTGGGAAAGAACGGCTACTCCCCTGTCGAGCTTCGAACGGCAGGCCGATCTTTTCGCTTGGGCGGCTACGCTGAAGGAGTGGGAAACATGCTGGAAAGAATCCACGGTCTAGGGTCCCGCAGATGAAGCGCCTTCCCTTTTTCCTTTCCATGCAGAGCTGCCCCCGGCGATGCGTCTACTGCCACCAGGGGGAGATTACAGGGACCTTCAACATTCCATCCCCGGAACACGTGGAAGCGGCTGCGGCATCAGCGACGGAACCGGTGGAAATCTGCTTCTTCGGCGGCAGCTTTACCTGTATTCCTCACGACCGGCAGAAGGCATACCTCGAGGGGGCGTTGAAAGCTCCCCGGGGAAGCACCGTCAGGCTCTCCACCCACCCTGAATGCCTTTCTTCCGCAGTTCTTGCGCTGCTGGCCCGCTACCCCGTGTCCATGATCGAACTGGGGATTTCTTCCCTGGATGACCATGTGCTTACATTGTGCAACCGGGGCTATTCCGGAACGGAGGTCCTGTCCGCCGTTGAAAGGGTGCTGGATGCAGGGTTCCATGCGGGAGCCCAGATGATGATCGGCCTTCCGGGGCAGTCGGAACGGAGCTCCTTCGAAGACCTTCTCAGGCTGGATGCAGCCCGGAAGGGCAGGCCTTTGACCCTCCGGATTTATCCGTGTCTCGTTCTCCGGGACACCCCGCTGGAAGAGCTCTACCGCCGGGGAGACTATGTCCCCCTGCACCTTGATGCAGCAGCACTCTGGTCCGGCAGGCTCCTGGTTCTCGCCCGGGATCTGGGCATTCCTGTCCAGCGGGTGGGACTTCAGGAATCGGCAACCCTCAGCCGGTCCGTTGTAACCGGCCCCCACCATCCCGCCTTCGGAGAACTCGCCCGGGCCGCCGAACTGGCCCTGACCCTTGCCGCCGGGTCTTTACCGAAGCAGTGGCGCGTTCCCGGAAGGGCCAGGTCGCTTCTGACCGGTCACGGACAGTACGGACTGCGCCTCCTTGCCGGCATGACGGGCCTCTCGCAGGAAGAAACGGCCCGCAGGGTCGTCTTCTGTGCGGAGAGCGGTGAAAAACCGGAACACCCGGATACGAGAAGAATAACAGAGGAATACCTAAATCCGCAGGCAGCGGGGAGTGTCACCGGGGAACGCTTGGGCGGGGGGTGCAGATTGTCGTCCTTGACAACTGCCCAGGCGATCATCTCGGCTCCCTGCGTTCGCCGGTTGCCTGCCTGTGAAACCGACATCCGTGTCGGTTTCTCTCCCCCGGGCGCCCTCCCCAGGGGATAATCTCTTCGCCCCTGGGGAGGGCGAATTCACCTTATGCCCGGCGACACTCCCTCTGCCTGAAAAATCTGCGGATTTAGGGAATAAGAGAGGAATTGACGGAACCCTTTCTTGGGAATAAACTTAAATCTCCATATATTTCTTGAAATATTATCCGGTTTCGGAGGTGTCTTTCATGGATAGTGCAGAGCTTCAAGCCATGCTGCGTGAAAAGATGGAGCAAATGCCGAACAAGGCCCGGCGCGTTGTGGAATATCTTCTCTCCAACACCAGGGAAGCGGCATTTCTTTCCATTGGCGAGGTGGCTGAAAAGCTGGATGTTTCAAAGGCCCAGCTCGTTCGCGTCTCCAGGATGGTCGGCTTTAGCGGGTACGCCGATTTGAAGGACGCTCTGCAGAATTCAGTCCTTGAACACGTCAACCCCACCGCTCTTCTCAGCAAGATTATGAAAAACCGCCAGGATCTCCCCGAAGAAATCCTCCGCATGGAACACGCGAATCTCGACGACACCTGGAACCAGCTCAAGCCCCAGAACATCGTGAAGTTTTGTGAAATGGTCCGGCAGGCCAACATGGTCTACTGCATGGGCTGGGGAATTTCCTCCCTGGTTGCCGAAGCCCTGTATACCCGTCTCATGGAGATGGGCATCCGGAGTTCGCTGATGAAAAGGGGGTCAGTGGCCCTGATCGAGCAGGCGAGGACGGTGACGAAGGGTGATATCGTGGTGGTATGCGAACTGCCGAGCTACGTCATCGAGGTGACGGAATCCATAGAGAGGATCTCCTCCAACGGCGCGAAGGTCATCACCATCACGGACAGCCCGGCAGCTCCGGTCTGCCAGCTTTCCGACCTCTCCTTTTTCGCCAGCGAGACAAGCCCCACCTTCGGCAGCAGCATCGTGGGCCCCGTTTTCCTTATCCACATTCTCACGTCGGTCCTCTGCGTGAATCTCGGCGAGAAGGTGCGCGCCGCACTGCATGACCAGGAAATGGGACTTCACGACGAAAGAATCTATTACCCGGCATACGGTCTGCGATACTGAGCGTACGGCGGAGAGGGGATGGACGTCCCTCTCCGCCGTTTACCGCTTTGCCTCACGCCAGTTCCAGGCACTCTCCCGCTTTCATGACAACCACCTTTGCCGCGCTCCCCACCAGGCGGGCGAATTCTCCGGGATCAGCCTGTATCACGGGGAACGTGTCATAGTGGATGGGAACGGCTATTTCGGGATGGATGAACCCAACGGCCCGGACCGCATCCTTCACGTCCATGACGAAGTTTCCCCCTATGGGCAGCAGGGCCGCCTTCACCCCTTCCATGGCGAGAAGCTGCATGTCCATGGTCAGTCCCGTATCTCCGGCGTGGTAGATCTTCACTCCCCCAATGTCGAAAAGAAACCCGCAGGGATTGCCTCCAGGTATGAGATGGTCCCCTTCCGTTATGTCCGAACCGTGAAGGGCCGGCGTCATCTTCACCCTGCCGAAAGGAAAGGTAAAAGCTCCTCCGATGTGCATGGGATGGCATTTCAGCCCCTTTCCGCCCAGGTAGTGGCAGATCTCGAAGTTGGCTGCAACGGTGGCTCCCGTGCGGGAGGCTATCTCAACGGTATCGCCCAGATGGTCGTCGTGACCGTGGGTAACGAAAATAAAATCCACCGACTCGAAATCACCGGGGGCTGCCGCTGCGGACGGGTTGCCGCTCAGAAAAGGATCCACCAGTATGGTCGCCCCCTCTCCCTTCAGTTCGAATGCCGCGTGCCCGAGGTATCGAATTCGAACCATTGGTCATCTCCTCCTTATGTATGATCGCGGTCTCCCCAGTACTGGTGAGACCGCGGATGATTCTTTATTTTCTCTCTTCCGGCACGGAACAGATCCGGAGTTCATCGAGCTGATCCTGCGAGACCGGCGAAGGGGCCCCGGACATGAGGCACTGGGCTTTCTGGGTCTTGGGGAAGGCCATGACGTCCCGTATGGAGGACGCACCGCAGAGAAGCATGGTCAGCCTGTCCAGGCCGAGGGCAATCCCCCCGTGGGGCGGCGTGCCGGAAGCGAGAGCGTCAAGAAAGAAGCCGAACCGGGCCCGGGCGTCTTCCCTGGTGAAGGAAAGGCAGGAAAAGACCTTTTCCTGGACCGCAGGGTCATGAATCCTGATGGAACCGCCGCCCACTTCGTTCCCGTTCAGCACGCAGTCGTAGGCCCTGGACCTGACCATGCCCGGGTCCGTATCCAAGAGAGCGATGTCCTCAGCCATGGGAGACGTGAAGGGGTGATGCACCGCCGCCCACCGTCCGGCCTCTTCGTCTTTCTCGAAGAGGGGAAATTCCACGACCCAGAGAAACTCCCACCGGTCAGAAAGAACAAGTCCGCGTTCCCTGGCCAGGTCCAGACGAAGAGAGCCGAGAATCTCGGAGACTTCCCTTCTGTCGCTGCCGGCAAGGACGAAGAGAGCGTCCCCCTCCTGAAGTCCCGATACTTTTACCAGGAGAGCCTGTTGCTCTTCGTCAAGGAACTTCACAAGGGGTCCCTTGAGAACACCTTCTTTCAGCTGGAACGCCGAAAGCCCTCCGGCTCCGAGTTTTTTCGCCTTCTCCTCCACATCGGAAAGGTTCTTTCTCGAAAGGGCGGCACCGCCTGGGAGAGGAAGCCCCCTGACGTATCCTCCGCCCGCAAGAGTCTCCCTGAAAGGCTCGAAACCCGCCCCGGCAAAGACAGAGGACAGGTCGGCAATTTCAAAGGGGATCCTGAGGTCGGGTTTGTCGCTTCCGAAGCGGTCTATGGCCTCCCAGTAGGGCATTCTGCGGAAGGGTACGGGGATGTCCACGCCGAGGATTTCCTTGAAGAGCCCCTTCATGTAGACTTCCATAAGGGAAAAGATGTTTTCCTCCGTGAGGTAGCTCATTTCTATGTCCACCTGGGTGAACTCGGGCTGCCTGTCGGCGCGCAGGTCTTCGTCCCGGAAGCATTTCACTATCTGGAAGTAGCGGTCGAACCCGCTGATCATAAGTATCTGCTTGAAGATTTGGGGCGATTGGGGCAACGCGTAGAAGGTCCCCGGATTCACCCGGCTCGGAACAAGATAGTCCCTGGCCCCTTCAGGGGTGGAGAGGGTCAGCATAGGCGTCTCGATTTCGAGGAAACCCTCTCCGGAGAGAAAGTTCCTCGTGAACATGGAGATCCTGTGCCGGATCCTGAGGTTGCGCTGCATCCTGTCCCTGCGGAGATCAAGGTACCTGTGGCGCAGTCTGAGATTCTCGTCGACCCGGTCGGTGGCCTCGGAAATTTCAAAGGGAAGAGGGGCGGCGGGCGACAGAAGAAGGAAGTCCTCCGCCACGATCTCCCAGTCCCCCGTCCTCATGGAGGGATTGGCCGTTCCTTCGGGCCGGAGACGGATTCTTCCCCGGACGGCAATCACAAATTCGCTGCGGAGGTCTCCCGCCCGCTCGTGGACTTCAGGGGTCAGCTCGGGATTGAAGACTACCTGGACGACCCCGGTGTGGTCCCATAACTCGATAAATATGAGGCCTCCGAGATCCCGCCTCCTGCGGACCCACCCGTTCACTGCCGCCGGAATCTCTTCTCCCGCCCTGCCGGAGACCATGCCGCAATAAAAGGTGCGCTGCCAGTTGCCGTCATAATGACGATGTGTGCCTTCCATGGGGACCCTTCCTCTCACAACAAGCCGGGTTCTTTACCCTTTCAGGGTAGAGAGCGTTTCCTGTACCGCTTCCGCCAAACATTCTCCGGCGATTTCCTTTTGTTCGCCCGTGGCAAGGTTCTTGATCGCCACCGTCCCCCGGGCAAGTTCATCCTCGCCGATGATGCAGACAAGCCGCGCGTTTCTTGCCGAAGCCGTCTTCATCTGAGCTTTCATGCTTCTGTCGTTGAAATCCATGTCCGCCGATATGCCCTTTTTCCTGAGCAAATTCACAACGGAAAGAATTCCGGCCCGCGAGCGGGAATCCAGGGCGATGCCGAACACGTCGAGGCGGGGTTCTTCCCCGAAGGAACAGCCCTCCTGCTCCATGACCATGAGGATACGGTCCACTCCGGCGGCAAATCCTACGCCGGGGACAGGGGGACCCCCGATGGCTTCTGCGAGATTGTCGTACCGCCCTCCGCCGCACACGGCGTTCTGGGATCCCAGGGCTCCGGAGAGCACTTCATAGGCTGTTTTTGTATAGTAGTCAAGCCCCCTGACAAGGCGCTTGTCCATGCTGTAGACCGCCCCCAGCCCGTCGAGGGAGGATCTGACGGCGTCGAAATGCTCCCTGCACTCGGAGCAGAGGCTTTCATATACAGAAGGAGCGCCCTCTGTGACTCCCCTGCAGGACTCCTTCTTGCAGTCAAGAATCCTCAGAGGGTTCCTGCCCATCCTGTCGCGGCAGGTTTCACACAGATCTCCTTCCCTGGACGCGAAATACTCCGTCAGGCGCTGCCTGTAATCAGGCCGGCAGGCAGGGCATCCCACGGAATTGATGACCACTTCGAGCCGGGACAGGCCCAGCCGTCTGAAAGCCTCCAGGGACAGGGCGATGATCTCTGCATCGGCATAGGGGGAGGCTGAGCCGAGGCTCTCGAAATCGACCTGCCAGAACTGCCTGTAACGGCCCTTCTGGGGGCGTTCGTATCTGAACATGGGACCCGCGCACCACAACTTAACCGGCTGGGGAAGGGTTCCCATCCTGTGTTCAAGATAGGAGCGGACCATGGATGCCGTCGCCTCGGGACGAAGGGTGATGCTCCGCCCTCCCTTGTCGGTGAAGGTGTACATCTCTTTTTCCACCACGTCCGTGGTGTCGCCGATACCCCTTGAAAAAAGCTCGGTATGTTCGAAAATGGGCAGGTGAACCTCGGAAAAACCGAAATCCGCCGCAGTCTTTCGGAGAACTCCGAAGACGTAATCCCATTTCCACGATTCATCGGGAAGAATATCCCGGACTCCCTTGGGAGCAGTGATTTCCGACATGCTGTCTCCTCCTGCCGGCAGATCCTTTCCTCCCTCATGTTAAAGAAAGAAAGCGCCGGATATACATTATGCAGGATAGTATACCTCAACGATGGGCTTATTTTCCATACCGGTTCTGTATTTTCCCCGGGAAGCTGCGGGGAAACAGGAAAGCCCCGGCTTCTTCGGCCGGGGCTTGATCGATTCCTGCGGTTCTACCGCGATTCGAGCTGGAACCTGATGGCCGTCCTCTCTTCATCGTCAATGGATATCTTGGAAAAGGCAGGGATGCATATGAGATCGATGCCGTTCGGCGCCACATATCCGCGGGCTATGGCAATGGACTTCACCGATTGGTTGACCGCACCTGCGCCTACTGCCTGTACCTCCACGGCCCCTTTTTCCCGGAGCACCGCAGCTATGGCCCCCGCAACGGACTTGGGCTGTGACTTGGCAGAGACCTTGAGAACTTCCATAGGAAAGACCTCCTTCATTGGTTGACGACCCGAATTGTGATCAGATGCAATCATAAAACCTGAAGGCCCACAGAAACCAACGCGAAGTTTCTGAATAAGTATAATCGCAGAGTTTAGTTCTTTGCAAGAAGAAAATACAATTTCTTCCTTTCTGATGGATCAGTTCTCCCGGTTCCCTTCCCCCGTCCGCTGCCTGAGAACCCGGCGTTCCCACTCTTCGAGGTGCTCCCTGTCCTCCGGAAAAAGCTGAGAAAAAAGCTGAGCCCTGAGATCCGCGCCCATGGAGTTCCTCTCGCCCCGTGACTTCGCTTTTCCTCCTATGCCGCCCCAGGAAATCTTTTCCTTTCCGCTGTACAGGTCGAAGTCGACGAGCCGGGAACCGTCCGCTCCGTATTCCAGGCCCATAAGAATTTCCTTTATCACCGGGGCCGGCAGAAAGGTAAAAAGCCTCACACGATAAATTTTCACTGCCATGAGGATGTGGGCGTAATCCTTCCCCCACCCTTCCCCCAGGATCATGCCCGCTTCGAGACTTTCCAGGACGATACGGAGCCGTTCATAATGGTCGAGATACCTGCCCCACGAATCATAGATCCGTATCTCCAGTTCGTTCCACTGCCGGTTCTCGAGTCCCTCGCTGAAATACCACAGGGCCCTGCTCCGAAGGGAGTTCAACAGTTTTTCAAAGGAGACTCCCTCCACGTGGAGCACTTCGTCCATCATGTCAGCCAGCGAGAGGGGCCTGTTCAGCGGTTTCGCCGTAAAACAGACCGCGATGGCCCCCTTTTTCGGAACACGGAGGACTGACCGGAGTCTTCCCCGTTCCGCCGAGTAGTCCCGGGCTATCTGTCCGATGACCCGTTCCTTTTCTCCAAAGACCCGAAAAAATAGAAGACGGGGCATGATCCTTACCGACGCCGGCAGAGCTTCGCCCCCGCTGTTCAGGAAAAGGGCAAGTATCTCGTCTGCGGCTGCGTCCGCCATGAAAAACCGTCGCCCCCCCAAGGGACGTTCCCGGAAGAGAATAACGGACTGCCCCTCTCCGGCGCTGTCAAAAGCGCCTTCGAGAGTGTGTTCAGTGCACCTGAATTTCGAAGAAACCAGAGACTTCATTGCGGCCACGTTTCCGCTCAGAAGCAGAATTCGCGGTCCCCCGCGGACGATGGAAAGCACGATGGTCCCCCCTTTTCATCACAAACCCCTTTTTCTCCGTCCCAACCGTCCGTCATCCACGTACCCTGGATAGGGTAGGCAGTACACCTTTCCCAGGGAAGGAGAAATGATATGCACGCCCAGAAGCCCGTTTAAATAAAAGCGCCCCTGTTCGGAAAGATCCGCTTTGGACGGCTCATGGCCGAAAAGATTGTACCTGAGGGGCGGCTCCCCCAGGCAGGCCCTGTCATGGCTGAGGTTGAACCCCTCTCCGCAGAGTTCAATCCGCCCCCGTTCCCTGAAGACCACGCTGTCAGGGAACATTTCCCTGACCGTAGATTCGTCGTCGTGATTTCCGGTGACAAAAACAAGGCCGGGAGAATCATCTCCTTCAAGGGATCGCCTGAGATGCTCCAGCTTGGTCCTGTATCTCGGCAGTTCCGCCGGGGAAAGTTCAAGCTTCACATCATCGACGAGGTCGCCCGTATGAACTATCCAGCGCGGCGAAATGGCCTTCACAAGCCTTCGCAGCGCCCCGTAGACGGTCGACGGGGTATCGGCGAGGTGCATGACCACATCACCTTTCAGCTCCCGGATCTCCTCCGGGACATATATTCCGAACAAGACGCTGTACAACGGCATCCACCAGTTTTTATCCATGAGCGTTCCCTCTCTTCCAGACAGATTCTATCATGATGTGGTCCGTCTTTTAGCGCCGTGCTAGAATGAGAAAAAAGAACCGGAGGCTTTGAATGAACGCCTACATCGCCAAGCGCGTTTCCCAGGAACTCAAAATCGCCCCTTCGTCCACGGAAGCGGCTCTGTCCCTTCTTGAACAGGGCGCCACCGTACCCTTTATTGCTCGGTATAGAAAGGAAGCCACAGGCTCCCTCGATGAAGAGGCCATTTTTGCCATAAAAGAGCGATATGCCAGGCTCGAGGAGCTTGAAGACAGAAAAAAGGCGGTGCTTTCATCCCTCGAGGAACGAAGCCTTCTTTCGGCCGAGCTCGGGGAAAAGGTCCGGAACGCCCCTTCCCTGGCCGTCCTCGAGGACATATATCTTCCCTTCCGGCCCAAGCGAAGAACCAGGGCATCCATCGCCGAGGAAAAGGGACTGGCTTCCCTCGCCGAGCAGCTGCTGCTCCAGAGGGGGGATGATCCGGCTGTTCTCGCCATCCCCTTCGTTTCCGAAGAAAAAGGTGTGCCATCCGGAGAGGACGCCCTTCAGGGGGCGCTCGACATCATCGCCGAACGGATAAGCGAACACGGCGAGGCCCGGAGGAAGATGCGGCTTCTTTTCGGGAAACGGGGGAAAATACGGAGTTCCGTAGCCAAAGGGAAGGAAGAGGAAGGAGCCAACTTCAGGGATTACTTCGCCTGGGAAGAACTGGCGGCGCCGGCTCCCTCCCACAGGGTCCTGGCCATGTTCCGGGGAGAAAAAGAAAAAATTCTCAGCCTCTCGGTCCTCCCCCCCGAGGACGAGGCGTTGAGGGTTCTCAGGGAAATATTCCTTCTCGGCAGCGGTCCCGATTCCCTCCTTGTTGATCGGGCGATCGTAGACGGATACCGTCGACTTCTCGCTCCGTCCATGGAAACGGAACTGAGAAATGCCCTGAAGAAAAAGGCTGACCGGGAGGCCATTTCTGTTTTTGCGGGAAACGTAAAGGAAGTGCTCCTGGCCCCCCCTCTCGGGCCGAAGAACATCCTCGCCGTAGACCCCGGATTCAGGACAGGGTGCAAGTTCGTCTGCCTGAACCGGCAGGGTGACCTGCTCCACCACGGGGTGATCTATCCCCATCCTCCCCGGGGAGACGAAAAGGGAAGCGCCGACACCATCCGCCGTGCCGCGGAAAAATACGGCATCGAAGCGATCGCCGTGGGCAACGGCACCGCAGGAAGGGAAACGGAGCGGTTCCTCCGGGGACTCGGCCTTCCTTCTTCCATCATCATAACCATGGTGAACGAAAGCGGGGCTTCGGTCTACTCCGCATCCGAAACCGCCCGGAGGGAATTCCCCGATCACGACCTCACCGTCCGGGGAGCCGTTTCCATCGGACGGAGGCTTCTCGACCCCCTCGCGGAACTGGTGAAGATTGATCCCAAGTCAATCGGCGTGGGGCAATACCAGCACGACGTGGACCAGAAGGAGCTGAAGAAGGCTCTCGACACGGTGGTCGAGTATTGCGTTCACGCCGTGGGGGTCGACCTGAACACCGCAAGCCTTGAACTCCTTTCCTCTGTGTCCGGACTCGGGCAGTCCACTGCCGGGCAGATAATCAGGTACAGGGAGGCCAACGGCCCCTTCTCCACAAGGAAAGAACTTTTGAACGTCCCCCGGCTCGGGCCGAAGACCTTCGAACAGGCCGCCGGGTTCCTCCGGGTTTCCGGGGGGCCGGACCCTCTCGACCGCAGTGCCGTCCATCCCGAACGGTATCCGATCGTGGAACGGATGGCGGACGACCTCGGCTGCACCGTGTCGGAACTCATGAAGGACCCCGAAAAGAGAAGCCTGATCGATCCGCAACGCTATATCTCGGGCGACGCGGGACTCCCGACCCTCACGGACATCCTTGCGGAACTTGAACGTCCGGGGCGGGACCCCCGACAGACCTTCGAGATCTATTCCTTCACCGAGGGAATCGAAAAAATCGACGATCTCGCTCCGGGCATGACTCTGCCTGGAGTGGTGACTAACATCACCTCCTTCGGCGCCTTTGTGGACATCGGCGTCCACCAGGACGGTCTTGTGCACAGGAAGCACCTTCCCGGAGGAACTGAATCAGGACTCCGGCCCGGGCAAAGGGTGGAGGTCTCGGTGCTTGACGTGGACCGTGCCAGGAACCGCATTGCCCTGTCCATGAAAGGACAAGGGAGGAGGAAGAAATAATGAGCGGACCGAGAATAGTCGTCATCGGAGGCGGCGCCGCAGGACTCATGGCAGCCGGACGGGCTGCGGAAAGGGGGGCCCGGGTTATTCTTGTGGAGAAAAACCAGACCCTCGGCGCGAAACTTTTGCTCAGCGGCAAGGGCAGGTGCAACCTGACCAGCGCCGAAGAAGACCTGGAAACCTTTCTTTCGGCCTACGGCTCCAAAGGGAAATTCCTTTACTCGGCCTTCTCCCGGTTCGGCCCTGCCAGGACCCTGGAGTTTTTTGCTTCCCGGGGTCTCAGGACGAAGGTGGAAAGGGGAAAAAGAGTCTTTCCCGAAAAGGGAGGCTCAGAAAGAGTGATCAACTGCCTGATCGGCTACATCCGCCAGGGAGGGGTCACCGTCTACCGGAACAGGGAAGCCCTCAACCTGGAAATCAGGGACGGAAGGGCGGTCCGTTTCATCCTGCGGGGTCAGGAAGTAGAGGGAGATGCCTTCATAGTCTGCACCGGAGGGAAATCCTTCCCCAAAACCGGATCGACAGGGGACGGTTACAGGTTCGCAAAAAGGGCCGGCCATGAGGTCATCCAGCCGGTCCCGGCGCTCTGCCCTGTACGGCTGAAGGAGAAGTGGCCCCAGTCAGCCCGGGGCCTGAACCTGAAGAATGTCTCTCTAACCCTCCTGAAGGATGGCATTGTCGTTTCGAGACGCTTCGGTGAACTGCTTCTGACCCATTTCGGCATCAGCGGCCCCATCGCCATGGACATGAGCAGGGATATCGGTGAAGCCTGCACTTCTGGAAACGCAACTCTCATACTGGACCTGAAGCCCGCCCTTACCATGGACGTGCTCACTGCGCGCATCGAGAGGGACCTGAAAAAATACGCCGGGAAAATGTTCAGGGACTGCCTGAAGGATCTGCTTCCCCGGGATCTCATCCCTGCAGTGGTGGAGAAAGCGACAATTCCTCCCGACAAAAGGGGCGAATACATTTCCCCCGAGGAAAAAAGAGAGCTGGCCTGTCTTCTCAAGGAATTTCCCCTGACTCCCGAAGGCCTGCTGGGCTTCGACTGGTCCATCGTCACAAGCGGAGGCGTGGACCTCAGGGAGATCGATCCCGGGACCATGCGGTCCAAAATCGTTGAAAACCTCTATTTTGCCGGCGAAATTCTTGATATCGACGGCCCCACGGGCGGGTACAATCTCCAGATGTGCTGGAGCACAGGCTACGCCGCCGGTGACAGCGCGGCATCGTCCGCTTGCCTGGAGAGCTGAAGGAGGACAGTATGACGGCTCCGTTCCGCCGCGGGAAACAACTTCTTGTCATTTTCGTTCTCCTTCTGCAAACCCTTGTTTTCCCGGCGTGGGCTTCGGAAAACAGGAAGGTGCTTCTGCTTCACACCCTTTCTCCTGCCGACGAATGGACCCGCCGTGCAACGGACGGGATACTGTCTTTCTTCTCCGAATCCGATGTCATGGCCGAGTTTTTTATAGAATACATGGACATGACAAGCACCTTCTGGTCAGCCCACCTGGACCGGCTGAAGGATCTCCTGGAGGCGAAGTACTCCTCCTCCCCTCCTTCGGTGGTAATCGCGACAGGGAACGAGGCCGTCACATTCGCCCTCGTGAATTCACAGGCGCTGTTCGGGGGAGCCCCCATTGTCTACTGCGGCCTTTCCAATAAACATTTTTTTTCGGTGTTCCCGGACAACAAGGGGACAGGAGTCTATTCAGTCCCCGCCCACGCCCTCCTCATCTCTGAAATCGCGAGGCTCCACCCCGGCGCTTCCATCGCCTTTGTTTCGGACCTTACTCCCGCGGGGCTCAGGGATCTTTCACAGCTTAACTCAAGCTTGGTGCATACAGAAATCCGCCCCAACCTGATCCCCCTCTCCGGCTTGTCGGCAAAGCAGCTTGCGGATTCCCTCCGGGAACTGCCGGCCAATACGGTCATCATGCTGGGGTCACATTCCTCCTTGCCCGACGGCAGTCCCATAACCATGCAGGACACCCTCGCACTCATATTGGAGAACGCATCACTGCCAGTGTATACCCTCAACGAGGATGGCGTTCGTTTCGGCGCCCTGGCAAGCGTGGCAGGGAAGGGCTACGAAAAGGGAAGGAAAGCGGGGGAGATGGCGGTGAGGATTCTATCTGGAGAACCAGTCCAAACCATACCGGCCGAAAAATCCATGGCAGAGCACCTGGTTTTTGACTACCGGAAGATGAAACTCCATTCAATTCCAAGAAGCGCCCTTTCAGACCAAAGCGTCATCCTGAACGATCCCGCCGAACTGGCGGCAAGGTACTTTCCGCTTGCCCTCCTCTACATCGGGCTGCCCACCCTTCTCGGAGGCTTGGTGTTTCTTTTGAAGGGAAAGATCGCAAAAAGGAAAAGAACCGAGAAAAACCTGCGGGACAGAACCAAATACTGGGAACAGCTCTTCCGGAGATCCCCGGAGGGCGTTGTGGTCTATAACGAAGCCGGAGAGGTGCTGGAGACAAATTCCGTTTTCCGGGCCACCTTCGCTCTTTCTGAAGGCGACCTTGCGGGGGCGAATATCGCCACCCTACTTCCGTGGGAAAAAGGAACCCTGTCTCCCGGAGACTTTTTCAGCGACGGCAGGAGGGAAAGCAGGGAAGTACAAATTCCGGACAGGGACGGCATCCTTATTTCTGCGACCCATCATTCCTTTCCCCTGGTTTCCGGCAGGGAAAAAATTTACTGCTCCCTCGTCCAGAACATCAGCCAACGAAAGGAATTGGAAAAGCAACTTGAAGAAAGGGGGCTGTTCCAGGAAACCCTTTCCGCCATATTATCCCGTTTTATTCTTTCTCCGAGTTACCATGATGCCATGCGGTCTTCCCTCGAAGACATCCTCGCCCTTTCAAACGCAAAAACGGCTACCCTTTACAGGCTCTCGGGACGAAAGGGCACGCTGGCCGCAGAGACGGAAGTACGGGCTTCTGAAGAGAGCCCGTCCCTGGCGGGGCTGTTTCCATCGGAGCAGGAAGAAGATTTCCTCTGGAAATCCCTTTTGTTCCGGGAAGGATCTTTCAGGCCCGCTACCCTCTGCCTGGCTGACCTTCCCCAGAATGAGAAAAAAAACTGGCTCCCCCTCGCGGACCGCGGAATTTCATCGGTCTCCGTTCTTCCGCTGTTTCTCCGGGATTCCTTCCAGGGATTTCTGGCTCTTGCCGACCCCTCCCCGGGCTGGAGAGAAAGTATGGCCGAACCGGTGTTCGACATTCTTCGAAACGCCCTTGCCGCAGCCATGGAACGCTACCAGGACGAAGTTTCACTGGAAAGAAACCATCGGGAGATCAACGAACGCTTCACCGGCGTCATTCTCGCTCTCTGCCAGGTCAGCGAACTTCGGGACGTATCTACGGCGGGACACCAGAAAAATGTCTCGGCTCTTGCTGAAGAGCTGGCCCGCAGACTCGGACTTCCTGAAGAGACGGTTCTCGGCGTCAGGTATGCCGGACTGGTGCACGATATCGGCAAGCTTTACATTCCGGCGGAGATACTGTCCAAACCATCAAAGCTCACACCGCCTGAATACGAACTCGTAAAAAAACATCCCGAATTCGGGAAGGATATTCTTTCTCCCCTGGATTTTCCCTGGCCCCTTGCGGAAATTATCCTCCAGCATCATGAACGGATCGACGGCGGCGGCTACCCCTTGGGAAAGAAAAAAGATGAAATCCGCATCGAAGCCAGAATTCTTTCGGTGGCGGACACCTTCGATGCCATGACCTCCGAGCGCCCCTACAGAAAGATGCATTCACCCTCCCAGGCCGCGGAAGAAATCAGGAGCCTGTCGGGAAAAGCCTATGACCCGGAAATTGTGGAAGCTCTCGAAGCCATCCTCAAGGAAAACCCTTCGTGACCCGTCAGAATGGGAGGGTGTCCGACGTCCGACCAGGTCAGCGTCATCCTTCCTTTCAAACCCGGCATGTGCGGCAGACCACCGGCTCTTCCTCCCCCGATAAACTGCGCAAGTTCAGGCATCCGTTTCGAATAACCATATTCGTTGCCATACCGATCATCACCCGTGATTTTTCCGGGTTTGCCCGCTTTTTCCCGAAAAAACCGGTGTTTCCCCATCTGGGGAAACACCGGTACGAACGGAAATTTCGTTGTGACGCTGCGCCGGGGAAATCTATTCCCGGCCCGCCATGTACATGGCAAGCTCAAGCATCCGGTTCGAATAACCGTATTCGTTGTCGTACCAGATCATCACCTTCGCGATATGCCCCATGATAACTTTTGTGGAGAGGGCGTCGACGATTCCCGAATGGGAGTTGCCGATGATGTCGGCGGAGACGATTTCCTCATTGCAGAATTCAACGATCCCCTTCAGGCTGCCTTCGGCCGCCGCTTTCAGAGCGGCGTTGACCGACTCGACGGTGACTTCCTTCTTCAAGTGAACCACGACATCGGTAAGGGAACCGTCAGCCACGGGGACACGGACGGAAATCATGTCCATCTTGCCCTTCAGTTCCGGGAACAGGGGAACCATGGCCTTGGCCGCACCGGTCGTGGCCGGAACGAGAGAAACTGCGGCCGCACGGCCTTTCCGGCCGCCTCCCCTTGGAACGTCGACGAGGACCTGGGTGGATGTGTAGGCGTGAATGGTGGTTCCCATGAGGGATTCGATCCCGAAAGCTTCATGAAGCACCTTCGTCACCGGAGCCAGGGAGTTCGTGGTGCAGGAGGCATTGGAGACCACCGCATGCTTCGAGGGATCATAGAGTTTTTCGTTGACGCCGAGAACGACGGTCAGATCCGCATCGTCCGCCGGAGCACTGATTATGACCCGTTTTGCTCCCGCAGCGAGGTGGGCGGCTGCCTTTTCCCGTTTTGTAAAGAAGCCGGTGCACTCAAGGACGATATCCACATTCAGTTCTTTCCAGGGAAGCTTTGAAGGATCCTTTTCGCTGAAAAGGGGAACGGATTTTCCGTCCAGGATCAATGCTCCCTCGGCAGCTTCCACGGAAAATCCGGCCTTGCGGTGAATGGAATCATACTTGATGAGATACGCCATCTCCGAAGGGGGGGTGAGATCGTTCAGCGCGACAATTTCAAAATCCTTGGGTTTGGCCTTCATATAGCACCGAAGAACGAGACGCCCGATTCTCCCCAGACCGTTTATTGCTATTCTTTTCATTGCAGCACCTCCATGATAAAATATACCGTTCCGGACGCTCCTGTAAGCAAAAGACCACATATCGTCACCAATCGCGGACACCGGGGGAGAAGAAAAAACCCGGCACTGGATGTCCTCCATTTCCTCAGGGTCACCCAATCCCCCTTGCCTCGCCCTTATCGGCAAAGCGTCATCTTTTGTCTCAACAGGATGTTCTGAGCTTAGGATACGATTCTATCACAAAGAGAAGGTTCAGTCAGCAAGTCGGTCACCACCCTAAATCCGCACCCCAGCGGGGAGCGTCACCGGGGACCCCTTGGGCGGGGGGCAGTTTGTCGTCCGTGACAACCGCCCAGGCGAGTCCCGCAGCTCCCTGCGTTCGCCGGCTGCCTGCCTGTAAAACCGACATCCGTGCCGCTGTCTCTCCCCTCAGGCGCCCTCCCCCGGGGGATTCATCCGCAAAGAGCGCGGAGCGGGATCTCTTCACCCTTGGGGGCAAATTCGCCGTATGCCCGGCGACACTCCCTCTGCCTGAAAAATTAGCGGATTTAGGCACCCCCCGAATCCTCAGGCTCTTTCCAGCGGCCGGAAATCCACCACACCCCGGCCGCAGCTGTTGCCGGTATGGTCAGAAGCAGCCCCACCGTCCCCGCCACACTCCTCAGAACTTCCTGAGCTATGTGGGGGTCGTTGAGGAGCCCGATGAAATCGGCTCCCTCGGTGGCGATGAGCACCACGAACGGCAAAGAGCTTCCAAGGTAGGCCAGGATGAGCGTATTGATCATGCTGCCCAGCACATCGCTTCCGACGCTTATCCCTGCTTTCCACAGCCTTTTTCTTGGAATGGACGGATCATACTCGTACAGTTCGCCCATGGAAGATGTAACGGAAACAGCGACGTCCAGCACGGCCCCTATGGAACCCACCATGACGGCCGCAAGGAGCAGCCCTCTCAGGGAAAGGTCCGGGGCCGTGGATGCGAGAAGGGCGGCGCTGTCGCTTTCCAGCCCCGTAAGCTGCCAAAGGGATACCATAAACCATCCCGTGACCGAAGCTCCGGCGGCTCCGCCCACCGCACCGAAAATCGGAATAGGACGCAGCTCCCGTTTCCTGACGACGAAAAAGGAAGTCACCACCGAAACGGCAGCAACCGCCAGAACGGCGAAGGGAACTGGAGGATAGCCCGAAGCTAACCGGGGGACAAACCAGCCGATGAGAAAGAGGAGCGAGAGAAAGAGTCCCACGAGGGCCTTGAACCCCGGTCTCCCCGCGACAATGACGAGAATGCCGCAAGCGAAGGTGATAAAGCCTACCACGGCAGGAACCCGGTAGCGGTCGCTGATGGAATACTGAACCGTTCCATCGTCGAAAGCGTCTGCCAGAAGAAGATACTCCTTTCCGGGCAGGAGGGAGAGCCTGCTGTCGGAAAGCTGCATGATCTCTACCTCTTCCCGCGTGCCAGCCTCTGGACCGCTCCTGTACATGATCCGGAGTTTTACAAACTCGCTTTCCCACTCGCCACCTTCACCGGATTCAGGATCAATCCTTCTTCCGAGCAGGTCTTCGATGACCACCACCGAAGAATCCTTTGCATTCCAGCGCGAGAGGACAAACAAATCCGTCCCTGCAGCGACTCCCCATGCAAGAAGAAAGAGGAGGGCTGCTGAAGCTGCAAGATTTGAAGCGATCTTTTTCATTCTTTATGCCCTTTCCTCAGGCGCATTTCCCGCAGGAACGGGAAACCGGGACCGCCATTATTATACCTAGGGGGAATGTAACAGCGGAAAGGCCTGCCCGCCGCCCTCGTTTTTTCGCGAAAGCTCCTTTTCCCCCGACGGGCGGAGAACCTTTCGGCATCTCCGCCCTGAGTTTATTCCCGTGGGGCTGCCCGATTCCTAGTCCTTCCGGGGAAAAAACTCTTCCAGACCGAGGGAGTTGATTTTTTCCGGTAGAGGAATTCCTTCTTCGGTCCACCCCCGCTCTGCGTAATACTCCCGGAGCTGTTTCTCGAGGTCGGGAAGGGTGTCGGCGGAACCTCCCGATCCCCGGGGTTCCCGAAGAATTCTTTCGGGGAGAGTATCGTCCCCGGCGGTAAGGCCGCAGGCCAGGTTAAACAGTTTCTTGAGGTTGAAGATCCTCTCGCCTGCGGTCATAAGCTCCCCGGCGTCCATGTTCCAGCCTGTGACGCCGCTGATCCACTCGAGAAGGTCGTCGATTCTCGTGGCAGCAAAGGGGAACTTGCACATCTTCAGGGAATCCATCACTCCCATGAGATTCTGGAAACCCACGTTGATCCTTCCCTTTCCCTCGTCCACCGTCCGGTCGAGGATGGTGTCCACCCCCAGCTCGGGGTAGGTCATGCTCCTTTCGAAAGAATAGGAGAAGCCTGAAAGATGGCACGCTCCCCGGTTCGACGTGGCGTAGCCCGCCGCGAGACTTTTGTAGCACCTGGGGTCATGGGCCGGGAAATCCATGCCCTTGGAGTGGATGGCATACTTTTCCGCTCCTTTGCCTATCTTTTTCGCCGCCTTCCGGGTGCCTTCGGCAAGCACAGCACCGAATCCCCTTTTCTCGGAAATATCGCCGAGGAGCTTTAGCATGGCCTCTCCATCGCCCCAATGCAACGGATACCCCACCGTCTTTTCGTCGATGATGCCCCGTTCATAGAGCTCCATGGAAAAAGCCACCGCCGAACCTCCGGAAATGGTGTCGATTCCCATGCGGTTGCAGAGATCATTGCCGCGGCCGATCGCCTTCAGGTCATTGATGAGGCAGTTGCTACCAAGCATGCCTATGGTTTCATACTCGGGACCGGCTCCGTGTATGTCGTCAAAGGCCACTTCCCTGCCGCACCGGATGGGACATGCCACGCATCCCCAGTTTCCCGTGAGGATAGTTTCGGCCATGGCCTCTCCCGTTATGCTCTTCACTTCCTCGGGCCAGCTTCCCAGGCTCCAGTTCTTCAGGGGGAGATCGCCGTTCTGTTCAGCCAGAGCAACCCCTCCGGCCGTCCCGAAGCGGGTCATTGCCAGGTGTTTTTCCATATAGAACTTTGCTTTCTCCGCCGATTTTTCCCGGACCCTTTTCTCGTCCGCCATGACTGTCCTGCCGTTACCCCTGGCCACGACTGCCTTGAGGTTCTTGGACCCCATGACGGCTCCCATTCCTCCCCGCCCGGCAGCCCGGGCATTCCGCCCATCGTGCATGATATTCGCCAGCAGAACCATCCGCTCCCCTGCCGGCCCGATGCAGGCAACGCCGGCGGGCTTTCCTTCGGCGGCTAAAAGAGCTTCTTCCGTCTCAAAGGTATCCTTTCCCCAGAGGGAGGTCCCGTTCCGGATCTCCACCCTGCCGTCGATAACCGCCACGTAGACGGGAGAAGAAGCCTTTCCGAGAAACACGATGCCGTCATACCCTGCCTTTTTCAGGTGAAAGCCGAAGGCTCCGCCGCAGTCGGACTCTCCGAAGGCATCCGTCAGGGGTGACTTGCTTATCACCTGATGCCGTCCCGAGGTGGGTATTCCCGTTCCCTGGAAGGGACCGTTCATGAAGATGAGAGGATTGTCGGGAGAGAGGGGGTCCGCCGCCGGAGATCCGTACCGAAAAAGAAGCCAGGTTCCGAGGCCTGAGCCGCCGATGAATTTGCGGACAACCGTTCCCGGAACGATCAGGTCTTCCATAGTCCGGGACGTCAGATGCACGAGTGCCACTTTCATTTCCATTGTCGAATCATCCTTTCCAGAGCAAAAAAATTTATTTTCTAGAGAAGAACCATGCCCGTCATCCCTGCTGCAAGGAGAAGAAGCTGGGGGTATTTCCTGAAAGGGGAAAATCGTGACATCCCCAAAAGAACAAGGGTGAATGGCCACAGCCTCCAGTCTCCCGCCAGAGGACGGACCACCATCCAGAACGCTCCGAACAGCATGGCGGCCACTGCCGGCCGAAGAGCTCTCTGCACCCGCTCCACCCCTCTTTTCGTCCGGCCGGACGCCCTGGAAAGAAGCCATGCCGCCGCCGCTACGAGGGCCAGTGGTGCGGCCACCACGGCAAACGTCGCAGCCAGCGAACCGGCAAAACCCGCAAGGCGGTAGCCCACGTACGTCGCCGCATTGACCGCCACAGGTCCGGGAGTCATCTGGGCAAGTGAGACCACCTCTGCAAATTCCCTCTCTGTCAGCCATGGGTGGGAGGCGACAAGTTCATGATGGATAAAGGGGATGGTCGCCAGTCCTCCGCCGAAAGCGCCGAGGCCGATGCGGACGAAGGTAAAAAAAAGGACGGAAAGGGCACTCATTCCGACTTCCCCTCCCCGAGGGCAAGACGGAGAGCCGTTCCCGCACCGAGGGCTATGAGCGGATGAAGCCCGAAACCGAGGAGAACCGCCGAAACAAGAGCAAAAACGGCCATGTCTTTCCATCCGCCCGAAAAAGAAATTTTCGTCATGTCATAGACCACTCCCCCGATAATCACCGCCACGGCACAGGCCGCCCCGAGAAAAAACGCCCGGACGAGAGGGGTGCTCAGAAAGAGAAGAAGGACTTTGGTCAGGAAGAGAATGGTGAGGAAAGGCGGAAGGACCGTTCCGGTCACCGCAACAATCGCCCCGGCCTTTCCGGCCAGTTTCCCGCCTGCCAGAAGTGCGAGGTTAACTGCGATGGGACCGGGGAAAGCAGTGGCAAAAATCATCATGTCCATAATCTCGCCCGGGGCAAAGCTGCCCGTCTCCCTGAGCTCTCTCTCAAGGATGCCCATCATTACGATTCCTCCTCCGAAGGTAAAGGCTCCCAGGCGGAGAAAAAGCAAAAAAACTCCTGCGAGAGACATCAGAGCGTTCCGGTCTCCCCGGGACACCCCCCGCGAATTCTCATGACCGGGTCAGCTTCCGTCATCATGAAGAAAAGGAAGCCAGAATGGCGATGAATTGCTCCTGGATCAGACCATTGTATTTTCCCCGGCGGTATTCCAGGGTCATGACGCTTCGTTCTCCCGGATCGGCATCCCGCATCGCGTCTTTCAGGCCGTCAGGAAGCTCGACGTATTTCCCCCGGAGATTCATGTCCCCGTCGAAGAAAAGCAGGGTGGGAATCCTGGCGGCTCCCGTGTAAGCCTCAAGTTCCTTCGCCCAAGGCTCCCGCTCGAATACCGCCAGGCGGATGAGCGGGTTGAGGTCCGCCGCCCTTTTTACGAAGGGCATGGTGACCACCGTATCCGGACAGTAGATTTCAGCGAAGGCCGCGAGATTGACGGGCTGTTTCACACCCTTCACGGCTTCCTCGAACTCCGGGGAAAAAACGGTCCTTTCGCAGGCCCTTTTCTGCCGGTCCCGCTCTTCCTCGTACCCCTTCCGGAAGTACTCCTCCAGAGA
Organism: Aminivibrio sp.; assembly: GCF_016756745.1. Taxonomy (NCBI): domain Bacteria; kingdom Thermotogati; phylum Synergistota; class Synergistia; order Synergistales; family Aminobacteriaceae; genus Aminivibrio; species Aminivibrio sp. The sequence continues at coordinate 16,735 of NZ_JAESIH010000051.1, read as the reverse complement.
ATATCCTTTTGAAAAATCGATCATAGTTATTCTCACCCCCGAAGACTGGCTGAACGTTTTATTTATTATCTCACAGAACAAAAAATGCATGCCGTGATTTCTGCTGCAATTGGGAAAAAACGAAGGTAGGAGCCCCTGTCCCCCTGCAAAAATGCAGCTCTGAAAGACCCTTTCTTTCCCTTTCAAAAAGGAGCCTGTGCCAGTTATGCAGGGAACAAGCCCTTTCGGACATACTGTCGGCCATCAACCCCCTGAACGGCCGGTTCGCCGCATCGATCGGGACAGGGCAATGTCCCTTGTTGAGAAAAGACACCCGCCCCCGGGAGATCAGTCTCAGCTGACGCTTATCTGACGTCCCGGGAGCTGAGCAGCGTTTCATCTCCTTCTTCCTGGCCGGCCTTTCCCGCCTGTCCTTCATGGAGATTTCCCCGGAACCATGAGAAAAAGACTCCCAGAAAACACAACAGTGAAGAAATAGAAAAACTGATCCTCACCACGACAAGAAAGTTGCCGTACCGTTCGGGAGTGATCTGGTCGCTCCCGAGCAGCGCGGCAAAGACCACTGTGATCACGGCCATGCTGGTCATCTGCCCCATTACCCTCATGGTGCCCACCGAACCTGAGGCCGCACCGTAAAACCTCGACGGAACGGACCCCATGATGGCATTGGTGTTCGGCGATGAGAAGAAGGCAAAACCAAGGCCAAGCAGGACGAGGGCCGTGAAAATGAAGGCCATGGGCGTTTCCCTGCCGAGAAAGGCAAAAATGGTCAGACCGAGGGCGGTGGACAGCATACCCCCCGATGCGAGCAGTCCCGGTTCTATCCTGTCCGATAATTTTCCGGTATAGGGGGAGAGAAACGCCTGCAGGAGAGGCTGGGTCACCATGACTACCCCAGCTTCGGACGGAGACATGCCCTTGATGTACTGGAGGTACAGGCTCAGGAGGAAAGACACGGAATAGGTGGCGGCATAGTTGATCAGCGCAGCCACGTTGGAAAAGGCAAAGACCCGGTTCCCGGAAAAAAGGCGGATCTCGAACAGGGGATCTTCAGACCGGAGCATCCTCCGGATAAAGACTGCGAACAGTCCGCCTCCCACGGCAATCAGAAAGAGCCCTCCAGCCGACGGAAGAATGGAGGCCCCGTACATGACGGCGACGAGAGAGGTCCCGTAAACGAAACAACCTGTAAGGTCGAGCCGTTTGCTGCTCCCCTCCCGCCATTCAAAGGGAACCCGTGTTTTCAGCAGTATAATCGAGACTGCCCCGAGAAGGGCGTTCACGAAAAACACTGAAGTCCACCCGAAGGCCCCGATGAGAAGCCCGCCGAAAAAGGGCCCCGCAGAAGCCCCGAGGTAAATTGACGCTACGTTGACGCCGAGGGCTTTCCCCCGCTCCGCCGCCGGGAAAACGGAAGTCAGAATGGCCATTCCCATGGTCAGCATCAAGGAACCCCCTGCTCCCTGCACCGCCCTGAGAAGGATGAAAAAGGGCATGGTTGGGGCCAGGGGACAGAGGATCGTTGAGACAATGAAGATTCCCGTGCCGATGACGAGTATGCGCTTTCGTCCCCAGATATCCCCCATTTTCCCCGCCGGGATGAGGAAAACCGCCGAGGAAAGCAGATAGGATGTGGCCACCCAGCTCAGCCACACGGCGCTCGCACCGTAGTCCTGCTGAATGGAGGGCAGGGCGATGTTCACCGACGAGAGCATGAAGGGCGGCAGAAAGGCCGTCAACGCCGCAACCGCCAGGACGGCGTTCTTCGAAATATCGGGAGATTGGGTTCCGGTACGGGTCATGAGTCACCACTCGCTTTTCAAGAACTTTAAAATAGTAGGATACCATATAGAATGCATTTGCCAAGTTTTTCCTCTCCCCCTATAAACCTAAATCAGCAAATTTTTCAGGCAGAGGGAATGTCGCCGGGCATAGGACCAATTCGCCCTCCCCGGGGGCGAAGAGATTTCGCTCCGCGCTCTTTGCTGAGAGATCTCCTGGGGGGAAGGCGCCTGAGGGGAGAGAAACCGGTACGGATATCGGTTTCTCAGGCAGGGAGCCGCGGGACTCGTCCGGGCAGTTGTCACTGACGACAATCCGCCCCCCGCCCCAATTGGTCCCGGTGACGCTCCCCGCCGGGGTGCGGATTTAGGGCTTCTGTCGGACTGAAAAGAAAACACGCGGCGCCGGGAGAAGAAAAAAAGGAGAAGAAACGGTCCGGACCCGGCCCCTCCTTTTTTGTTTTCAATGCTGTCGTTGTCGTTTACCCTGGAAGGAGATTCATTCCCGCGGCGAAGGCCCTTTCATTGACCTCAACGGTACGGGGAGGAACACAGGCCCGGAACGTCCCGCTCCAGTCCATGCCGTCCAGCCCCAGGGACTTCACCACCGCACCGAGGAGGACCATGTTCATCACTTTCGTATTTCCCAAGTCCTCCGCCGTTTTGGTCGCTTCCACCACGAAAGTTCCGGGAGCGACGGCCGAAAGGGTCTTTTCGATCTCCCGGGGATATTCCGCCTCCCCCAGGATCACCGGCATGGGGAAGATCTCGTGGTTGTTCACGATCAGCCTTCCGCCGGGAGAAAGGTACGGAAGCCGGCGGAGAGCCTCCATTTTCTCGAAGGCCGCCACCACGTCCGCCTCCCCCCTGCATATGACAGGGGAATACACTTTTGTTCCGTAGCGAACGTGGGTTGACACGCTTCCGCCCCTCTGGGCCATGCCGTGAATCTCCGACATCTTAACGTCATAGCCGAAGGAAAGGAGCCCCTCCGCCAGCACCCTGCCCGCGAGGATGGTGCCCTGACCTCCGACACCCACAAGCAGCACATTCCTGGTCTTTGCGTTCATCGAGCCTCGCCCTCCCTTCCAATGGCTTTCTTCGGGCAGACCTGGACGCACAGGCCGCATCCGTTGCAGGCCGCCTGGTCAATGACAATCCTGCCCCGTTTCGTAATGGCGGGGCAGCCAAGGTTCAGGCATGCACCGCAGAGAACGCACCGTTCTTCGTCGACGGAACATTTCAATCCTTCCCGCTCCTTCTGCACATCCTTCAACAGCGCACATGGGCGGGTGGTTACGATGACGGATAGTTCCTCCGCCGCCCACGCCCTGTCCACAGCCTCCCCTGAGGCCTTCAGGTCGTAGGGGTCCACCACGTGGATATTCTCCCTCCTGACCCCGCAGGCCTCGCAGATCTTCGGGATGTCCAGCGCAACGGTATCCTCCCCCGAAAGAGTCCTGCCCGACCCGGGATTTTCCTGCTGTCCCGTCATGGCGGTGATCCTGTTGTCCATGATGACGAACACTCCCCGGGACTTGTTCACCACCGCGTCGATGAGCCCGGTAATCCCCGAGTGAAAGAACGTGGAATCTCCAAGGATTCCGAAAACCTTCTGATTCCTGCCCGCCTTCTCGCCGGCTTTCTGGAAGCCGATGGCGGCGGAAAAGCCCGCCCCCATGCAGATGGTGGTCTCTCCTACGTTAAGGGGGGGCATGGATCCGAGACCATAACAGCCGATATCCCCCGTCACGATCACATCCTTCTTTTTGCCCAGGGGGAAGAACAGTCCCCTGTGGGGGCATCCCGGGCAAAGAAGAGGGGGCCTGTTCGGAGGCGGAAGCTCCGCTTCCAGTGCCTGCGCTAATTTTTTCCCCAGGACTGCCCGGGCGACGATGGCCGGTGTGAGTTCGTCCACCACGGGCAGGACATCCTTACCGAAGCAAGGGATCCCCATGGCCCTAATTTCCGTTTCCAGAAACGGATCGTTCTCCTCCACCACCCAGAGAATCTTCACCTTTGAGGCAAATTCCCGGATAAGCCTGCGGGGGAGAGGCCATGAAAAGCCTATCTTCAGAAAGCTCGCCCCGTCTCCAAGGGCCTCCCGGGCATACTGATATCCCACGCCCGAGGCGATCACCCCGATCTCCGCTCCGTCGACCATCTCCGCAGAATTGAGGGGGGAAGATTCTCCGTATTCCCTCAGGTCATCAAGTCTCTTTTCAACCATATAGTGCTTCTGTTTCGCGAAGGCGGGCAGCATGGCGTTTTTGGCCAGATTTCTCCTGTACTCCCTGACGGCAGTCTCGACTCTCTCTCCCGTCTCGACCACGCTCTTGCCGTGGCATATCCTGGTGGTGAGCCTCAGGAGGACGGGCGTATCGAACCGCTCGGAAATGTCGAAGGCGGCCCTGGTGAAATCCAGGCATTCCCGGCTGTCTGACGGTTCGAGCATGGGCACCTTGGCGTGGATGGCGTACCAGCGGTTGTCCTGTTCGTTCTGGGAACTGGAAAGCCCCGGGTCATCCGCGGAGACGATGACCAGCCCGCCGTTTACCCCGATGTAGGACATGGTGAAAAAGGGATCCGCCGCCACGTTCAACCCCACGTGCTTCATGGCGCTCAAGGCACGGGCTCCCGCTATGGACGCTCCCGAAGCGACTTCGAGGGCAACCTTCTCATTGGGAGACCACTCGCAATACACTTCGGGAAATCGTCCCAGGTTCTCAAGTATCTCAGTACCGGGCGTTCCGGGATAGGCGGCCGCCACATGGCATCCCGCCTCCCAGGCGCCCTGGGCTACGGCTTCGTTGCCGGACAGTATCGCTTTCATCGAGAGGTCGCTCCTTTATTGAATTCTCTTGGCCGGTTCAAAGTGATAATAATTTCTTATCACACATGCCCGCGTTTCGCAACAAAAAAGATATTCCCCGCGGAATCTCTTTTCACCTTCCCGGAAGTGGCCCTGCCCCGGGGAGATCACTCCTTCTTCAGGTACCTGTACACGGTGGCCTCCGAGACTCCCAGGCGCCGGGCCACTTTCGGCACCGCCCCCTTCATGGAAAAGAGATGCCTTCCTTTCAGAACCCCCACGAACCTGGTCCTCTCTTCCGGGGTCATCGCCCCAAGGGGGGTGGGAAACTCTGAGACGGCCTTCTCTATCAGCACGTCCATGAGGCCGTCAAGGTTAGATTCGTTCTCCGCAGTGAAAATATTTTCCAGGGGAGCGGGAGTTTCTTCTTTTTCCGGAAGCGCCGATCTCCCCGAAAGTCCGTTCAGCATCAAGATCTTCTCGTGCAGGGTGTCATGAAGGCGAATGAGGTCGGTGACGTCGTGGTTCGCGCATATCATGCCCCGAAGCTCACCCTGTTCATCCTTGATGAAAAAGGTGTGGGATTCCAGGATTCGGTTGTCCCTGGTCTTGTCCACGTGGGCGACCATGTCCTCGCTGCATCCCCCGTTCCGGATCAGCTTGATGAAAGTCGGGGCATAGTCGGACATGGTACTTCCCGCAGTACGGCCGCTGATCTGTCCGTTCCGTATGGCGATAATGGAAGCTTCCGGTCTGGACACGTCGTGGAGCACCAGTTCGTATTCGGGGCCGCAAACCTCGGCGAAAAAATCGAGAAGCGGAATGTATTTTTCCAGAAACTCCCGGTTTCCGGATGCCTGGCCTTCAGGTTTCATGCAGCGCCATCCCTTTCGTGCAAAATCTTTTGTTGTCTGATAAAAAATTCATATCATTTTTCCGTCCCGCTGTAAAGACAAGGACATGCCCCTAAATCCGCACCCCGGCGGGGAGTGTCACCGGGACCAATTGGGCGGGAGGCGCGGATTGTCGTCCGTGACAACTGCCCTGGCGAGTCCCGCGGCTCCCTGCGTTCGCCGGCTGTCTGCCTGTGGAACCGACATCCGTGCCTGAAAAGCCTGCGGATTGAGGATGCCCCTGCGTCTTCTATTCCGGGAGATGGCGCCGGAAAATAAAAACGGCGGTCCCACGGGATTCCGCCGTCTGTGCCTTTTCCCGCCCTTTCCGGGTGAAGGCTGCCCCTCCGGTTTCAGTTCCCTGTTCTGATCCGCTCGGTGATCCTCTCGAATTCCTTCATGAGCTCCTGGTCGTACACAAGGGCGAGGTCGGGCACCGCAAAACTGAAGACTCCCTCCATGGTGCTCATGGAGACCTGGATGAGGGAGATGAGGTCACTGCCCGTTTTTACTGTGTCGTAGGTGTTCCGGGCAACAAAATAGTCTCTCTCGAGTTTTTCCGAGGCGCCCCGGAGGGCGTTTTCCTGTCCCCTCAGATACTGTCGATAGAGCTCCGCCGTCCGGACTGTGCGCTCGTTCGCCTTGACGTTCGCTTCCAGGACCTGCCTGTTTTTTTCGTCCCGTCCTGCCTTCGCCAGCATCTGCCTGGCATCGTCGCCAATGCGCCGGGCTGTTTTCATGACTTCTTCAAGGCGGGGGATGTATTCCCTGCCGATTTTGCCCAGGACGTTGAGGTTTGCCTGAAGGTAGAGATCCACCAGCACCATGTGGACCCCCGTGTACTTCCTGGCAGACTGGACGCTGCCATGGCCTCCCTGGAGAAGGCTCAAAATCTGCCCGTTTATTTTCTTGATGCTGTCGGCAGCCAGCAGAAGGTGCAGGACGTCGTCGCCGCTGACGCTGGAAAGAAGCACGTCGAGCTGCTGCTCCTCCACGTTCACGCCCATTTTCGCCAAGGCCTCCCGCATTGCCCTCTTCAGCTCCGTTTTTCTTGCAGTCAGGCCTTCAATGTCTTCCCTGAGATCGGCAATTTTTTCATCGATCTTCGCCCGGGTTTTCTTCATGGGGTTCCATGTTTTTTCAGGCGCCCCTATTCTTTCCTTCAGGAGCACCGTAATCTCGTCCCCCGCCTGCTCGATCTTCATCTCGATAAATTTGTATTCCTGGCGGGCGTTCTGAAGCTCCGAGCCGATAAGAACGGCAAAGACCTCGTCAAGAAGGGCTTCATACTTTTTTGTGTTCGACTGTTTGTCCTCTCCGAAAAAACTCGATTCGGGGAGATCCTTCCGGCGATCAAACACCTCAAGGGACTTTTCCAGCTTAGGAAGAGCCTTTTCCCATATTTTCGCAAAGTACGGATCGCTTTCCCCAGCTGCGGGAAGGGCCGGAGAAAGCAAAAAGCCGAGCAGAAGAATCACTGAGACCATCGGTTTCATTTCCATCACCCCATGACGGTAATCTAACACAAATGCCGTCCAAAAGGAAAAAGAAAATTACTGATACCGGCCATTCAGCCGGGGAAAAGACCGGTGGTATACTTTGGGAGAAGCGTATTTTCCTTCCCGAGGTGACGGCGGCAATGAAAAAGGTGAGCATACTGAATCACGTTATCGGCCCGGTGATGAGAGGCCCCTCGAGCTCCCACACCGCCGGCCCGTGGCGAATAGGGCGCATGGCGGCAAACCTGCTCGGCGCACCTCCGGAACGGGCCCTTTTCATCTTTCCCCCCTCCAGTTCCCTGGCAGTCTGTTTCCGAGACCAGGGCAGCGACCTGGCCTTTGCCGCGGGACTCCTGGGCCGTCCTCTCACTGACCCTGATTTTTCCCGGATTCTCTCTCTGGCTCCCGGTCTCGGACTCGACATCGGCTTCGAAAAGGCCCCTTTCCCCGAAGCCGACCATCCGAACAGCTCCCTCCTCCGTCTCTCGGGGGGAGGAAGGGAACTGGCCATCCACAGCAGGTCCACAGGGGGAGGCTCCTTTGAAATCGCTTCCGTCAACGGGTGTCCTGCCGCCATTACGGGGGAATCCTACGTCCTTCTCCTGGAAGGCCGGCGGGAGGAAGAGTTAAAACATGCCGCCGCCTTCGCTGAAGAACGCGGGTGGGAAACCTCCCTTTGCCGCGGCTCCGGGGGACCGGCGCTCTTCGGCAAATCCTCCGCTCCCCTTCCGGAAACCGCCAGGGAGACGATTGCCAGGGGAGGCGTTTCCTTCTTCTACGCCGAACCCGTCATGTTGCCCATGCCCGGGGCACAGCTTTTTTCCGGTGTTTCCGAACTGCTCTCCCTTGCGGCAGAAAAAGGATGGTCTCTTGGCCGCGTTGCCCTTGCATCGGAGGCATCTCTGCTGGGAGTGCCTGAAAAGGACCTTATGGAGGAGATGGGACTCCGTCTCGACATCATGCTCACGGCGGTCCGCAGAGGGCTGGCCGGGGATTTTCCCTCCATGAAGCTGCTCCCCCCCATGGCTGAAAAGCTATGGAATTCGGAAAAAGGGGGCACACTGTTCACCGGAGGGCCTCACGCCAGGGCAGCCATACGGTCCATGGCTGCCCTCCACGTCAGCTCTTCCGGCGGCGTGGTCTGCGCGGCTCCCACAGGCGGCGCGGCGGGGGTCCTTCCCGGAGTGGCGGCCACCCTGGCGGAAGATTTCGGCATCGCCGGAGAGCGGCTCCTGCTGTCCCTCTGGGCCGCCGGGGCCGTGGGGTACCTCCACGACCTCAAAAGCACCTTCGCCGCGGAAGTTGCGGGATGCCAGGTGGAGATCGGGGCGGCGGGCGCCATGGCTGCGGCAGCCGTGACCGAAGCGGCGGGAGGAACGGCGCGGCAGGGGTGCGACGCGGCTGCCACCGTGTTCCAGAATGTCATGGGATCGGTGTGCGACCTCGTCCAAGGAGTTGTGGAAATACCCTGCCACAGCAGAAACGCGTCCCTTGCGTCCCAGGCGTTTCTTTGCGCGGACCTGGTTCTCGGCGGATATGAAAACCCTGTCCCATTGGATGAAACCATCGACGCCGTGGACAGCGTGGGACGAATGCTTCCGGAGGAACTGCGCTGCACTTCCCGGGGAGGGCTCGCCCTCTGTCCCTCGGCCCGGTCCCTCCCCCGGCTCGATCCGGGGACAAACTAAATTCACAAGGAGGAACAAAACATGCCGGCAGTCTTACGGGAAAGAAGCGACGGAATCGGCTCCATCACCCTCAACCGCCCCGAAGCCATGAACACCTTCAACACGGAGCTGGCTACAGAGCTTAACGACGCTCTCCGCGCCATGGAGTCCGACGATACCGTGCGGGTCGTCATCGTCTCCGGTGCGGGAAAACATTTCTCCACGGGAATCGATCTCAGGGAATACCTCACAAAGGAACGGCACGAAATCAGGGGTTTCCTCTCCCTGATGAACCTCCACAACCACACCCTTGCCGCCATGACGAAACCCGTCATCGCCTCGGTTCAGGGATATGCCTTGGCCAACGGGACAGGACTTGCCCTTGCCTGCGATTTCGTTGTTGCGTCGGAAGACGCCGTCTTCGGCACCACGGCGGTGAACGTCGGCCTCATCTGCCTTGAGCCGGGGTACCAACTCTCGCGGTGGATCGGGGAAAAACGGGCCCTCCAGTACGTTCTCACCGGGGACCTCATACCGGCTTCCAAAGGAAAGGATCTCGGTTTTGTCTATGCAGTGACGGGAAAAGAAAAACTCGAGGAAAACTCCCTGGCCCTGGCGGCACGGCTGGCCTCGAAGAGCAGGCTCTCGGTCCGCACGGGGAAAAGGGGCTTCGCCGCCATGTCCGGTCTCCCCGTCGACCGGGCCGTGGAGGCAGGCGGGGAGCTGTTCGCCGCCCTGGCTTCCTCCGAGGACGGAAGGGAAGGCGTGGAGGCATTCCTCGCCAAGCGCCCAGCGGCATTCAAGGGAAGGTAGCAGAAAGGGAATTCAATAGGTGAGATCATAACCACGACGCACGCCGTCGAAAGCACATCACGCCATATCGGGGGACCGTCTTCGGAGAAGTCATCGCCGGGGGCAACTTCATAAAGGATTTCATGGCGAGCCTCATCGATTTTTCGACTGTCGGTCGGGATCCTATGAAAAAGAACTCACCGAGGCCCGGGAATCGGCGCTGAAGGAAATGAAACAGCGGGCTGCCGAGCTGGGAGCGAACGCCATCGCAGGCATGCCGGTCCACTACGAGGTGCTCGGCAGCAACGGAAGCAACGTGTTCATGGTCTCCACCCGCGGGACGGCGGCCCGGACGGATTGACCGGGAGGAGATTCTCCGCCGCGGACGGGAACTTTCTAGAGGTCGTCCCTCCAGAGCGGCATGGTGGAGCAGCGGGGACCTCCACCGCCCTTCACCAGCTCGTCCGCCTCCACGGGCACCACGTCGATGCCTGCCTTTTCAAGGGCCCGGATGGTACCCGTGTTCCTGTCCCAGATGCATACCCTGCCGGGCTCCAGTGTGAAGGTATTTCCGCCGGAGCCCGCTCTCTGTTCTGCAAAGGCCACAGCTTCGCTCTCGCTGCCCCCCACTTTGACGATCCGGAGGGACGATAGCTTCAGCACTTTCCGGATGGCCCCGAAAAGAGAGTTTTCACTGGTGATCCTGAGCCGCTCTCCCCGTCCACGCGTAATATGCAGGACTGTGATTTTCTTTTCTATATAGGGAAAAAAGAGAAAGGCATCGTGGTCGATCATGTTCAGAAACATGTCAACGTGGACCGTGAGCCCGATGGAATCCTGGGGGCCGAGCCTGGGATTTTCGAAAAGAAGGGCAAGAACGTCGGTAATATGCCCCGATTCCATGGTCCTGCGGGCGATCCTCTCGATAGACTCAGGGTGGGTCCTTTCGTTCACCCCGACGACAAAGACGTTCGGACTGTAGCAGTGAATGTTGCCCCCTTCAGCGGGCCTGTCGTCCCCTTCGGCGCTACCGTACCATGTTCTGAAACCCGTGTCCTTCAGCAGGGGATGATGTTTGAAAAGGGCCTTCACGCAGGCAGGCTCCTTCATCCTGTCCCTGTTCAGCATCCTTCCGAAAACCACCCCTTCCCCGAGAACGGCTGCGGAATCCCGGGAATAAAGCACGTTCGTCATGGGGAAAAGACACCATTCGTCCCTCCTGTCGGCCAGGTCCCCCAGGGAGACCTCCCCGGTCTTCCTGTTGAGTTCATCCTTCGTCATGCCGAAAAAAAGCTGGTCCACCATGTCCCGGGGGGAAAGCGACAGAAGATATTCCCGGAGAACCTCCAGTGTCTGGGCCGTCACGTAAGGCCGCTCTGCCCCGAGGAGAGAGGGCAGAACGTCCTCCCTTATTCCCGGCAGGGCGAATATGTCCCGGAGAAGATCCTCGAAGATCAGAACCTCGGCCCCGAACGAGCGCACCGCATCCACCCACTTCCGGTGTTCTTCCGTCGCCTTTCCGGGGCTGGGAACCGCATCCCAGGCAAAGGAGCCGATATTGAGGGGCGTACACCGTTCGATACCCTTTCCGGGAGGCTGCATTATCACCGCCCTGAGCTTTCCTATCTCAGAATTCACCCTGATCTTCAGCCCGGACACAGGGTTCCCTCCTTTCCTTGAACCTCTTCAGCGGTAGAGGTCCGTACTCAGGTACTTCAGCCCTGAATCGCACACGAGAAAAACAACGTTCTTTCCAAGTTCTTTCTCTCTAAGGAGACCGGCCGCCGCCTGCGCGGACGTGAAAAAAAATTACCGCCATGCATGCGGGTAAACGACCTTTTCCCCTTCAGCCCAACGGTGATGGCAAGCCGGGGAATCGGTCTCTCCCCGGAGGAATTCGGGAAAGGGCTCGAAAGGGGCGTCATGGCCGGTTACACCGGATTCGAGCAGTCAATACACATGATGGCGTCTTCCCTGGGAATCCGGATCGAAAAAAATACCCGGCCCGCGGACCCCATCATATCCAGGACATCCGGAAAGACCGCCTGCGTCGATATCTCCCCCGGACAGGTCGCCGGCCGCAACCACCGCCGCCAACATGCTCCCCATATCCTGAACGCCCCGGCGGGGAACGGCCTGCATGGCCGTCCTTCCGGTTCCGTCAGCGAAGCTAGCCGATTTCCGGCAGTTTCTGGAGAAGGAAGGGCCGGGAAACCCCCGCCTTTCCTTCTCACTCAGAACCCCAGCACCCTCAGGACCACGTCAAGAAGGACATCGACCCCGGCAAGCAGGTCCCCGGCGGATGTTTTTTCATCCGGGCTGTGGCTGACACCGCCAATGCTCGGGACGAAAATCATGGCCGCCCTGCAGACTCCGGCCATCATCTGGGCATCGTGACCTGCTCCCGAGACCAGCCTCATGGAGGAATAGCCTTTGGAAACGGCGGCGTCTTCGACGGTCTGGACGAGTTCCCTGTCGAAGACCACGGGTTCGCAACGTACCAGGTGCTCCGATAAAATCCGGACGCCCTCCTCGAGAGCCGTTTTTTCCAGGAACGCCGCAAGCCCCTCCTCCGCCTCCGTCAGCTTCGCACCGTCCGGATCACGGAGGTCCACCGTAAAGACGGCCTTCGAGGGAATGACGTTCACCGCGCAGGGCTCGAAGGCAATGGTCCCGACGGTGGCAAGAGTGGTTCCGGAAGAGAGGGAACGCTCCCTCAGGAACACCGACACCAGGGCGGCGGCATATCCCGCATCATGGCGCATCTTCATCGGCGTCGTTCCGGCATGATTGGCCGTTCCTTCAACGGTGACCCGCCACCATGATATTCCCTGTACTCCCTCCACCACACCGATCCGCTTCTTTTCGGCGTCGAGCCTCGGCCCCTGTTCCACATGAAGCTCAAGGTATTCGGAAGGAAGCAGAAACCCGGGCTCTTCCCCTCCGGAACAGCCTATGGCGGCGAGGGCTTCGCCCACGGTGCATCCCTGCCCGTCGGCGATGTTCAGAGCCTCCCCGAGGGGCATGCCCCCCGCGGCTACCAGGGAACCCAGCATATCCGGCTGAAATCGTACTCCCTCTTCGTTCGTGAATGCGGCAACCGCAAGCGGACGGGGAGGAACCACGCCTGCCTCCCGAAAGGCCCTGAGCACTGCCAGGCCGGACAGGACACCGTAACAGCCGTCAAAGGGTCCCGCATGGATCACAGTATCAATGTGGGAACCTATCATCAGGCCGTTCCCGAGCCCTCCGTCCGCCCCCCGAAGAATGCCGAAAATGTTGCCGATCCTGTCCACCCTGACCTCGAGCCCGGCCTCCTCCATCCAGCGAACCACCAAATCCCTGCCCGCCTTTTCACTTTCCGAAAGGGCGAGCCTCGTCCTGCCGCCCTCCGAATCCAGCCCCACCGACGCGAGGCTTTCAATCTGCCCAAGAAGCACATCGCCCCGCACAACCGGACGGGAAGGGGAATTTCCTCCTGAAGTCATTGCCGAGCCTCCTCGAAGTTCTTTTTTCTCACACCATTGTACCCGGCTTTCGCAGCATCATCCCTCTTCTGAAGAGATTGGCCGGACGCCGGGGGAAAATATCCGCGCCGGGGGCTCCGCCATCAACCGTCTCTTATCGTCAAGCGAGAGGGTTAGCCCTAAATCCGCACCCCAGCAGGGGGCGTCACCGGGGACCGCTTGGGCGCAGTTAGGGCAGGTGAAGACTTCGGACCAGACCACATAGTTGATACGGCCCTTACGCTCGCCGTCTGTGTGCAGGGTCTCGTACAACCAGCCGAGTTTCGACTCGATCTTCTTGAAGAAATGATCAGCAGCTTTCTTGAACTCGCGGGCTGAAACATCCAGATTGAGGTTATAGGCAATGAAATTGGCAACAGGTGAAAGGTCGATGAGGATAGGCCGCCGTGATCCCCACTTGGGTGGTGCATAACCCGTTTTTTCCATTCCGCCTCAAGAGTTGCCTTGAACTCTGCTTCCGGTTGGCCGCAAAGCTGCGCCGCCACGCCCGTCATGCCCGAACCGGAGAACCCGTCGAATACAATATCGCCCGGCTCGGTGTAGTGCAGGATACATGGCATGGTGGCCAGATGGGGGATCTTGGAATGGTACGAATGCGCCGTGTAGATGGGATGGGTCTTTCCCGCACCCGTGTCACTTGCGAATGGCTCGCGGCGATAATTATCGGTTGCCGGGTCGTAGGGTTTGCCGTAATGCTTGATGAAATCGGCAATGAACGGGTTCGGGCAGGCCGTGTAGTACGGCGGGGCGGAGAGCGCCAGGATGTCCTTGTCGCTGCCGTGCGGGAACCCCTCGATCTTGCGGAACTCGGGGTCCTTCAGCTTCTCGCGCAGGATACCGAGAAAATGCTTCCGCCTCTCCTCGTCGTTCGGGAACGTCATGCCGAGACATTCGACGGGTTTCTGGTGCCTGGTTTCTGGTTCCTGGTTGAAGCCGGGTAATTCTTTCCGGCTCATGAGAACTTCACTCCTTTATGGTCCGACTTCTGCAAATAGCGGATGAAACCACCTGTCAGTTTTCCCGATGACTGCGCCAGATCATATAGCTGTCGAAATTGTTCTTTCGTTATGTGCCCCGCGTCCAAGGCTACATAAAGCTGAGCCTGAACCTCTGACGCTGAACCCTTGGCGGTTGAAAGGAATTGAATAAACTCCTTGTTTCCGCCTCTGCCAAAGCCTTCGGCGATATTGGACATTACCGAAACAGCGGCCCGCCGTATCTGATCGCGAACACCGAAGTCCCTTGCAAAAGAGCCTTGATTTGTGATCCGGTAAATCTCCTGCGTCAGTTCGCGAGCCTTTTGCCAGGCTTCGATGTCCTCAAATCTCTCTATGCTTGCCATCGTTCTTCCTCAACCAGGAACTCTGAACCAGAAACCAGGAACCCGAACTTGCTCACTCGCTGCCTCCTCCGATTCCCTTCAGCACATTCCGGCCCTTCTCTGTCAGCCTGTATTTTTGCTTGCTGCTGCGAGGTTTATCCGGGATTGTCATCTCGATTAGTCCGGCGTCGATGGCTGGAGCCAAATACAACTGCCTAAAGTTCTTGCGGGCTTTCAGACCAACCGCCTGCTGAAGAGCATCTCGGTCTACTTCACCCTTGACGACCCGAAGCAGACGTTCGACTTGGGGTGTGACTTGGGGTGAAACATGGGGTGTAACTTGGGGCTTGACTTCGGAGGTGCCTGATTCTTCACCTGTTGAGCTGAACTCCGGTACCTTCACGACGATTTGAAATACATCGCCTTCGATCAATTCGGGATTGGCACCGCCATACGCCTTGCCGTACCGCATCAACTTGCGCATGCCGGAACCCAGCTCATCGGCGCGGCCGATCCGGCGGAAGAAGGCTGCAATGACTGGATTTTTGGGGAAAGGTGTGAATGTTTCCGGGTTCAAAACGCCGAAGCCATGCGGTTTATTGCTGTTTTCGGTACGTACCTGACCCCGCTCGATAATCAACTTAGCGGGAAAAGCGTTGGTGTATTCCCGATGGATCAGGATGTTCGAGGCGACTTCGCGGAAGATTGCGTCACGGATGCTGATGCTGGTCGTACCTTCAAGATAGAAAGGGTCCGGCAGATGTTTGGCGACAAAAGCCATGATGCGGTCGTAGCTCTCGACCAGATTGACGTCCACGAAATCCCGGTCGTCATAGCGGTCCAGGTTCACCTTGCGCAGGATGAGGTCGGTGCGGTGGTGCGGCACTGCTGACAGTAACGGCGACCGTTTGCCTAGGAGCAATAAACCGGCAAGGGTAACACCGCTCTTGCCTGTTTCCGGATCTGTCTGATAGAGCTGCGCGCTTTTGAGGAGTTCCATATCGTCCATGTTCCGCCAAGGATGGTCCTCTCGACGCAACACCGCGATCTTGCGGCACTTTGCAAGCAGCTCATGCTCCAGTTCGTCCAGCCCGGCATATGGGTATATTTTATTCTCTGAATAAGTTGCCTGCTTACGCTGGTAAAGGTCACCTACCAGGCGGGTATTGTCTGTAATGTCGAGATCACCGTCTTCATTGCGGTCATAAATGCGGCCCTTACAACGGTGAACCTGGGAACTTTCCGGAACATAAATGCGAAGGATTGGTTTCCCTTCCAGCATCATTTCATCCACTGAAAGATAGGCGGGCGGCTGGAGTTTCTGCGGGTTGTTGATAGCAGTCACGAAGTCCTTTTTCATCTGTTCGACGGTGCCGGGGGCAATGCCCAGCACCTCTCCCGAATCCTGAACACCGAGCAGAATCGTCCCTCCATGCCGATTCAGAAAGGCGCAAACTGTCTCGTAGACATCCCGGCTGAGGCTGTTCCGACAGGTTTTGAACTCGGTCGAAATGCCTTCACCCCTGCGGATCAGTTCCTTCAATTTGCGTTCATTCGCGTCCATTCGTGGTTTCTACTCCAGCACTATTCTTACTTTGCCGGGTTCCTTGCCCTTGGTGAGCCGGGTCCGCTTCTTGATGAAGCCGTCAACCAGCTTGCGCGGCTCGGGTTTGAGGAGACTCAGGTTGCCCTTGGTGGTCGGGTCTTCGAGGTTGGCGAGCAGCGTCTGGGTCCAGTTTTCGACCAGTTTGTCGAGCTCGCCGTCCAGGCCTTCCAGCATGGTCGCCGCGGGAGCCGTGGGCGGTTCCCCGCCCGGCTTGAAGTTGCAGTGCGGGCAGACCGGCGATGCTTCCAGTTCCTGCTCGGTGAGCGCGAAGCAGCTCTTCAGGCCCGGCCAGGCGGTTCTGAAAATTCGACAGGTGCCGGCGCGGCATCAGGTCGATGGTAGAGAGCTTCTGCAGGTCCTTGAGCCGTTCGTCGCCCATGAGCTGGGCCTTGCGCTTGTCCTCGTTCACGCCGAGACGCGCTTTGGCGTGCATGGAGAGGTAAGCCGGCAGGTACGCCTTCTTGAGGTCGCCGAGCTTGCGCTGGGTCTGCCGGCGGAAGGTGGGCAAGCTCCGCTTGGCCGGATCGCCGATCTGGGCTAAGACCTCGTCCCGCGCCGCCTTCATCTTGTCGATCCACTCGTGGAGGGACAGTATCTTGAGCACCTCGCGCTTTTCCACCGCAGTGACCCGCTCGAAGGTGTCGATGTAGTCGGGATGCACGGGGAAGAGGCGCACGAATTCGTCCATGCGCTCGTTCATGCGACCATAGAACTTGGCGAAGGGAGTCAGGTACTCCCGGATTTTCACCTGCTGGTCGGCGGTCTTCTTGAGCAGACGCTCGGCCACCACGAACTTGACGTCCTTGCGGGCGATGAGGATTTGCTCGAAGCGGTCCT